>CAVDXJ010000098.1:0-6128 GCA_963612765.1 Oscillospiraceae bacterium | reverse complement strand
CCCCACCGTCTACCTCAACGTCCACAGCGAGGCCCCCGGCGTCTACGTGGCCGCCGACAACAAGGCCGAGGGCCGCATGCTTTTAGACCATGCTGCCGAGAAGGGCGCGCGCCGCGTGTGCCTGGTGGGCGCCGCCGACTTCACCCAGCTGCTCCTGCGTGCCCAGGGCGTCCAAGAAGCAGCAGCCGAGAAGGACCTTGACCTGGAGCTTATTGAGACGGGCGCATGGAACACGGCCTCGGACGGCCTGGAGCTGGGCCGCGCGTTGGCCCGCCGCGACGCCGCCGAGCGCCCCGACTTCGCGATCTGCCTCACCGACGTCCTGGCCGCCGGCGTCATCGCGGGCATCATGGCCGAGGGCCTGGACGTCCCCGGTGACATCCGCGTGTGCGGCGGCGACGGCAACCCCCTGGCCTGGACGGGCGACGTATCTCTCACCACCATTGCCTCCCCCGGGGCAGAGATTGGCCGCCAGGGCATAAAACGCCTGGTCAAGCGCATAGGCCAAAAGCGCGCCAACGCCACCCAGAGCCACATGGACCTCATCACCACCGGCCTCATCGAGCGCGCCAGCACCGGCGCCCGCCGCGCCCCCGCCCCCGACCTCAACCTGGGAGAATACCTCTAAGAGCGCCGAAGCGAGGTCTGCCGCGCATCGTGTACATGCCAAGACGTACACAACAGGCCCTTTTTGCCCTAAACCCGCGCAAAACACCGAGTCTTGTACACCTCAAACCGTACAAGACTCAATTCCCAGCCGAGAAGATCAGCCTCCCAACCAGAACCCCCTCTGCCCGCTTCGCCGGACTAGCCGAAGGACCCCCTAAAACGGAAGGTTAGTCAACGAACGCCGTCTACACCCGAACAACCTCGAGCTTGAATGAATCGTCCTTCTCGCCAAGGATGCAGTCTAGGAACGGCAACGCATACAACGGCACGTAGACTACCTTGTCATCGCGCTCGAAGTTACCTTTACAGAGAACAACGCCCAGCTCGGCGCCGTACTCGGCATTATCGAGAACGTAATCCAACGAGGCATGGGCGTGGTAACTGCCGCCCGATTTGACCTCGATGGGGACTGCGCCGCCCAGCCGGCTCTCCACCACGAAGTCGACCTCGCCGCGTTTCTTGGTCATGTAGCAGTGGAGCGCATACCCCTGCGCGGTAAGCCCCTGGGCAACGGCGTTCTCGTAGATGCCGCCAAGGTTGGCCTTTCTGTCGTTGAGGTACACGGACTGGGCCACCACCTGCGGGTATCGCGCCAAGAGCATGCCCGTGTCGGACTGGTACAGCTTGAACTTGGACGGCTGCGCAGTCCGCAGCAGCGGCGCCTTGGGCTCCCCCACCAGGTCAGTCTTGTTCGCGACGCCCGCGTTGACCAGCCAAGCGAAATCCCGCTGATAGCGCTCGTAACGTGCGGCGGGGTCGATAGAGCTCACGACGAACTTCTGGCTCTCGCCCTCGAGCTGCACCGGGAGCTGGTCGAAGATGCTCCTGACCTGCAGCGCTCGGTTGCCGGCGTACTTGGAGATGTCCACGCGGTACTGGCGGTTGAGGTCTGATTGAAGCTCCCGCACCGTCGCAAGATCGCCCTTGGTATCCAGGAATCGCTGCACGGCCTCGGGCATACCGCCCACGGTGAGGTACGTGCGGAAGTTGGCCATCATTGCGTCGTGCAGGTAATCCGGCAGCTCGTCGCCCGTCTCACATGCGGACGCGATGCTCTCGAGCGCCGCGTCCGACACGCCAATCGCCCAGCAGAACTCCTCGAAGTCCATAGGATGCATCGTCAAGTCATACACATAGCCGACGGGATACGAGCGGATCCCCTTGAGTTCCGTCCCCAGCATGGACCCCGAGAAAATCCAGTCGAAGCGGCCGTCCTCAACGAGGAACTTGGCCATGGTCACGATCTCGGGCAGCTCCTGGACCTCGTCGATAAAGATGGCAGTTCCGCCGGGTACCAGCGGTTTATTGGAGAGAAGGCTAATGCGGGTAATGAGGTCGGCCGCGTCGCTCGCGTTCGCAAGAGCTTCTCGAGCCCGCGAATCCTCGTACAAGTTGATCTCTATGAAGACCTCGTAACCGCACCGCGCGAACTCCCTGATGGCGCAGCTTTTCCCAACCTGCCGCGCACCCGTAACGAGCAGCGCCTTGCGGGTATTCTCGCCCTTCCAAGCCTCGAATTGCGCAGTAGCTTTACGTCGAAGCATAACACCACCTTTTAACTGTTATTTCTTCCCACATTGTACAAAATGCAGATATTTACATATCGCAAAATGTACAAATTGCAGCATTTTTAGAGGCCGAATCTGCACAAAATGCAGTACTCAGGCTGATCAATATACGACGCACCTCCAGCCCCATCAAATTTCCGGGTTGCCACAGCCGTCCCAACGGCCGTCCCTCATAGATCATCACATGCCAAAACGCGAAACCATAAAACCGCTCAAGGAGAAAGCCCCGCTCTTCTACCTTGTTCTTAGGTAGAAGAGCTTGACCATATGGTCAAGCCGCGAGCGAGAGGAGGTTTATATGAGCGAAATGATGAGCTGCAAAGAAGCGTCAGAGCTCTGGGGCGTACCGGTAGCCAAAGTCCGTGAGTGGTGCCGCGAGGGCAAACTCAAAAGCGGGACGAAGCCGTGCGAACAAGACAAGAAGGGTTCACCTTGGCGCATCCGTCGCGATGCGATTCCGCCCACCCGCAACAAGTAGAAACGTGAGGACACCCGATGGAAGATAACAAGTCCTGGAGTTTTGCCGTTCTAGAAGACTGCTTTGGCCGCGTCGTCGCAGTTCAAATTCTGGACGGAAGCTTCAAGAGCGAGCGCCTAACCCCCTTGCGATTGTGGGTAGCTGAGCATTTCGAAAACTACAACAACGACTACCCTGGAGCCAGAGCAGGCTGGGAAAAGATATTCGCACCAGACGACGACAACGAGCTTAATGAGGAAGCCGACATCCTAGGTATGCCTGCAAATCACGGTCTCACATACCGGAAATGCTTGGAAAATCTCCTTGAGTTTCTCGATAGCAACAAATTACTGTGTTACAAAATCGAGGACACGCTCGATGGACCTATTTGCGATTTTTATATTCAGCAATCCCTTGAATTTTATCTAGATGGAGAGCTAAAGCACAGTCACGGGAGAGCTCGCAACGAGAACATGGTTGCCGCAGCCAAAGCTCCCTGGTATGAATACGTAAGAGACCATTTTTTGTGGAAAGCATTCAATTCGTCAGACGACTGGTTGGTCTTTGGCCGCTACATGCTCGACACGCCAAAATTCGAGGAGCTCTTTAATCGAATTCACGCGCGGTACAGCGCGCCCACCAAAACAACCCCAACTACTACAACCAGTACGAGCGCACCCAAGCAAGCCGACAATAAGATCAGCCAGCAGCAGATGTACGCCATGATGATGGCACCTAACGGGAGATGCCCGAAGTGCAATCACCCGCTCAGCACACATAATGTGGGACTGAGCGCAGGCAAGGGCGCCGCAGGAGCATTTCTCGCCGGAACCGCCGGTGCCATCGTAGGCGCCGCAATGGGTCGCAAAGAGTACTACTGCCCCGCCTGTGGCTACGTCAGATAAATACACACCCCAACGGCTTTCCAACAAAGTCGTTGGGGCGTTTCCTTAGGTCCCGGGCTCCCGGGATCCGCAGTCGATCAGCCAATCGACAATTCGAGTAGTACGGCCCATGGCTCGACCGTCTTAGGAACAGCATCTCTCAACTTTCGGGTTTGGCGCGGTTTTACTTTCGGGTTTGGCGTTTAGCGGCCCTCGAGAAGAGCCCAGCCCGCGTTATGTACATGCCGAGACGTACACAACAGCCCGTTTTGCCCCCAAACCCAGGCAAAACTTCGAGTCTTGTACATCCCAAGCCGTACAAGACTCAACCGCCCAGCTGAGAAGATCGACCCCAGCCCACCCCCGCACTGCCCGCTTCGCCGGACCAACCGAGAGACCCCCTAAAACGGGCTTACCCCGCCGCTTCCTGCAATGTGAGTCGCGCAGCGAGCGAGCGCAAAGCGCGAGCGCCGAACAATTGCGGGAAGGGGCGGGGTAAGCCCGTTTTAGGGGGTCCAGCCGCGAGGCTAGTCCACGAACTCCTCGTTGATGGCGATGTTGAAGTCGCGGCAGGTGTCCTTAAGCCCTTGGTCGCTAATGACGTTAAGGAACTCGTCGCTGCCGCCGTTGGCCGCGCGGGCGGCCACGTAGAGCTGGGCGGCCTTCTCGACGGTGTGGGCCAGGCCAAAGGTGGTGTCAAAGTCGGGGCCGGCGGCAAACAGGCCGTGGTGCGCCCAGACAATGGTGTCGTACTTCTTCATGAGCTCCGAGCTGGCCTCGGCAATCGCGGGGCCGCCGGGGACCATCCAGGGCACGATGCCCACGCCGCCGGGGAAGACCACGACACACTCGGTCATCATCTGCCACAGGACGCGGGTAAAGGCGCGGTCCTCCAGCGGCACGATGAAGGACATCTCGATGATGCCCGGGGTGTGGGCGTGGTAGATCACACGGTTCACGCCGTTGGTGCGCGCGGCGGTCACGCAGTGGTTCATGTAGTGGCTCTCGAACTCAGAGGTGGGACGGGCGCCCTCAAGCAGGCCCCAGACCACGCGAAACGCGTCGCCCGTCTCGTTGATCTGAACAATGCCGATGTTGTGGGCCGGGTCGCCGTCGACGTTGCGCATGTACTTGCCGCTGCCGGTGGACACGAAGTACTGGCCGGCGAGGTTCTCGCCGCAGACGCCCATCTTGACCCACTCGCGGGGCTCGGCATCAAAGAACGGGCGAGCCTCGGCCACCTCGGCGTCGGTCATGCGGTAAGTCAGGTTGCCGCCGTTGCGCTCGTGCCAGCCCTGGTTGAAGCCGTCGTCGCACATGCGGGTAAAGCCCTTGATGAACTGCAGGTCTTCCATTGCCATGGTTTTGTTTTCCTTTCTCGGCAATTTTTGGAAAATGTTTTTCAATCCCTATTTAAGCGGTTCGAAGCGACGAATGTCAAAACTTTTCGCGACGCATCCGCGAGCGGTAGCTAAATCGGGGAAAACGTTGTCCGAGATCATTTGGACCATGAAATTTCCAATGCACGTGCCCTCAATGGGCCCCGCAAAAACCGGCAGGCCGCAGGCGTCGGCGGTCATCTGGTTGAGGTAGGCGTCCTGGCAGCCGCCACCCACAATGTTGATGCTCGTGTACTCGCAGCCGGTCAAGGCGCCCAGGTTGGCAACCGCGCGGGCGTACGAAGCCGTCAAGCTGCAGTACACCGTGCGCATGACCTCGCCGATTGTCGCGGGCACGGGCTGCCCTGCGTCGGCACAGGCGGCGCGCACCTCCTCGTACATGGAATCAGGCGAGAGGAACCTCTCGTCGTCAACGTCCACATACGCCGAGAAGGGCTCGGCGGCGCGCGTGAGCTCGATCAGCTCGCCAAAGCCGATCTGGTGGTCGAGCATCGCCTTGTGGGCGGTCTTGCCCTCCACGTAGTCCACGCCGTTGACCTCGCGGCGCACCGACTGGTTCATCCACAGGCCCATGATGTTCTTCAAGAAACGATAACGGCGCTGGTAGCCGCCCTCGTTGGTGAAGTTCTGCTCGCGGGCGGCGTCGTTGCACACGGGCTCGGGCAGCTCGCAGCCAAGCAGGCTCCACGTGCCGGAGCTCAGGTAAGCCGCGTGGCTATCGGCCGCGGGCACCGAGAGATACGCGCTGCCGGTATCGTGGCTCGCGCACAGGACAACGGGGGCGTCGTAGCCCACAGCGGCCGCGACGTTGGGGAGAAGCCCGCCCACCGTGGCGCCCGGCATCGTGGGCTCCAGGAAAATCCCGGCCGGAATCCCAAACGCGTCAAGAATCCCCTGGTCCCAGGTGCAGGTGCGCGCGTCCAGCATGCCCGTGGTCGAGGCGTTGGTGTACTCGTTGGTCTTGACGCCGGTGAGCTTCCACACCAGGTAGTCGGGGATCATAAGGAAGCTGCGGGCGGCCTTAAGCTGCTCGGGGTGCTCGCGACCCAAAGCCAGCAGCTGGTAGAGGGTATTGAACGGCTGGCGCTGGATGCCGGTGCGGGCGTAGACCTCTGCCGGGTCCATGATCTTGTCGGCAATCTCAAAGATG
>CAVDXJ010000097.1:0-6135 GCA_963612765.1 Oscillospiraceae bacterium | reverse complement strand
GTCCCGTAGCGGGCCTGCTCGGCGGCGATTACCGCAGCGTTGTGGCGGAGACCATCTGCGCCGGGGACGGGCCTTTGTAGTCAGCCGGTAAGGCAGGGCCTCCGCCCGGCGCCGGTTTGCCGCCGGGCAGGCCGTAGCCGTCGGGGACCAGCATGGATTTCGGGGGCATCCGGCCTTGTCCCCAGTCGCACCGCTCGTTGGTGCAGATCTCCATGGCGAGGTTCGGGCATCCCGACGACGGCAAGAGAACCGTCTTCGAGTGACATTCCGGGCAAAGCCTCACCTGCTTGGAAAGCGATATGAAGTACGGATTCACAAGCTCATGGTAGTACTCGGGACCGTCCGTCCCCAGCGCGGCTCTCAACTGCATACGCTCTTCGAACTTGCCCATATTCTCAGCCTCCAACGCCGACGTTGCCTTGGTATACACGATGCCGAGAAGGTATCAGGGCTACCGGACATTAATTAAGAGTCGACGAGACCAGCGCGCCCGTCTCGGCGCCAACCCGTTCAGACAATCTCGGTGGCCAGCTAAATCGACGCTGCGTCAAAAAACGGTTTACTACTTGTCCGAGCTCGAGTCGGTCGGTCGAGCCAGCTTGTTCTCGAGGTCTTCCAGATTCCTCAATGACTCGTTGAAGCGCTTGTCACTTTTGTGCATGCTGACTCCGTAGATGGCCACCGCGAGACTCATGAAAGCTCCCGTCATCCCAAGCAGGATCTTATCGAATCGGTCCATAACAACTCCTTTCGTTGTAAGGTAACCCGACGTTACCTCTTCGTTATAAGGCGTGTTAACCTCGCGAAAATATAGAAGTCCACGCTTTCGGCGTGAGCCCCTATATTGGCTGGGGGGGTGCTACTTAGTAACGTTTATGGCAGTTACTGGTTTGATTCCCGGCAAAGCGACGCCGCGCCAAAACCATCTACACAGATCGCAGGCAATCCTTACATAATTCCGCGTTTCTTCTCTTCCTCGGCAAGCTGCATTGATTCCTCCGCCGTCAGCACCTTTACGGTATACCCGTCAAGCTCATACTTGACCTTGTAAAACTCCGCATTGTTGGGCGCGCAAACGGTAAAGGCCGCTCTGATACCAGTGGTCTTGTCAAACGCTACTACCCAGACAGGTTCAATCATTAGCACTTCTCCTAAATAGTTCCGTCACACACAATAACCCAAGCGTTTCATTGCCAGCCGAACCGACACTGCGAGTCAAGATATGACTCAGCGCCTTGTATTCATAGCATCACCCCTACGCCAACGAACCCCAGGTAGATACACTAGCGAGAAGGTAACAGGACTACCGGACATTAATTGGACGAGGTTTTAGACGCGCGGCGCCAGACATAACCATCCATCGAACAGTAACCCGCACACCCAATTAATGTCCGGTCCAAACCCTATACTTCTCGTATCTCGACATCTCGCAAGGAGAAGACCATGCCCATGACGCGCCCTTATCTCGTACTTGGCCTCGACCCCGGCATCGCAAGCTGCGGTTTTTGCCTAATCGACCTGGCTAATCACCAGATTCTTGAAATGGGCTCCCATCTCTTCAAGGCCCCGCAGGAAGACAAGACAAAAGTCAGCCTCGCCGTGGGCAGGCGCAACGCGCGCAGCGTCCGCAGAAACATCCTGCGCACCAAGGGTCGTCTCACCCGCTGTCTTTCCCTGCTCAAAGAGCACGGCCTGGTGTCAGAAGACGCCAGCAAGCAGTGGCTACAAAGCAAAAAGGGCGACAAGCCTGTCTTGAAGCTGCGCTCTGTTGGCCTTAACCGCCAGCTCACAGACCGCGAGTTCGCGCAGGTCCTCTACACGCTGTGCAGTCGCCGCGGCTATATCCCGCACGGAGAAGGCCGTCTTACCGACGTCGATAAATCCTCCGATAGCGGCAAGGTCCTCAGTGCCATCGCCGCCAATTCAAAGAAGATGACCCAGGAGGGCTATCAAACCGTCGGGCAAATGCTTCATGCAGAAGGCAGGTCGCGCAACAAGAGCGGCAACTACGAGCTGTGCGTATACAACTCGCAGATTCAAGACGAGGTTCACAAGCTCTTCGAAGCCCAGCGAAGCACCGGCAACCCCAAGGCAACCAAAGAGTTCGAAGCCGCCTTCATCGAGTGCCTTACCTGGGAAAAGGAGACCCTGGACCACGACGCACGCACCTATGCCCTTGTCGGCCAATGCTCTTACTTCCCCACCGAGAAACGCGCCGCAAACGCCGACGTCTCCTCGGAGCTCTGCCGCGCCTACGAGCGCCTAAAGCACCTCGTCATTATCCACGAGGGCGGCACCGAGCAACGCCTTACGCCGCAGCAGATCGACAAGTACATCGCCGTTCTATTCTCCCCCGTCGCGCTCAAGGGCAAGAAGGGCAAAGTCACCTACAACACGATTCGCGAAGACCTGGGCTTAAGCGGAAAGAGCGTCTTTAAAGGCGTCCCCCAAGACGCCGCGGAGAAAAACGAGGTCTTTGCACCAAAGTCTTGGCGCTGCCTGCAGGGCCACCTTGACCCCCAGCTCCTTTCTCGTATGTTGGACGACCGGGACTTTGGCGACGCGATTTGTGAGGCCCTTACTTACGCCAGCACAGAGGAAAGCCTTGAAAAGCGGCTAGAGCAGCTGGACCTAACCCAGGAAGAATTGGACGCCATCGAGGGCGTGCCCTTCACCGGCAAACTCTTCAAGGGCTATGGCTCCAGGGGACGCGCCGCTCTCGGCCTTCTCATCGAAGCATTTGAAGAGCCCGAGGTCACGACGCTCACCCAGGCCGAGGAAGCCAGCGGTCTTCTCGCCTTGCGCTTGGCCGACCGTGGCATTCGCGGCACCTCTCTGCCTCCGTACCAAACCTACGATCCCACCTGCAATAACCCCGTGGTTCTTAGGGCCATGGGCCGTATGCGCCGCATCGTCAACTCGATCATCAAGATTTACGGCGTCCCCGACGAGATTCACATCGAGCTGGGACGCGAGCTAAAGATGTCCAAGAAAGAGAAGGACAAGATCAGCAAGTCCAACCGCGAGAACGAAGCTCAAAACAAGAAGTGGGCCGAGTTTGCCGCGGGCATTCTTGGTTGCGAGCCTGCCGAAGTCCCCGGGCGCATCGTCCGCAAGCTCATCATGTGCGACGAGCAAGGCAGCAAGGACGCCTACCGCCCCCAGATGGGCATCAGCAAAGAAAAGCTGGTGCGCGACGAGCGCTACTGTGAGATTGACCACGTTCTGCCCTACTCAAGAACCAGTGACGACAGCAGGGCCAACAAGGTTCTTACCCTTGCAAAGAACAACCAAGACAAAGGCGAGAGAACCCCTTACGAGTGGATGACTTCTGGCGAGCCAGGCGCCCCAAGCTGGGACGAATACCGTGCCCACGTCATGACGTCGGTCAAACACCCCCGCAAGCGCGCGAACATGCTCAACACCAACCTTGACGCAAAAGCTGAGAAAGCCTTTATCGACCGCAACCTCAACGACACCCGCTACATGACAGTAGCGGTGAAGAACTACTTGGAAGACACCCTGCAATTCCCCGAGGACGGCCGAAAGAAGCACGTGAGCGCCGTGGCCGGCGGCGCGACGGCAAGCCTGCGCTGGGTCTGGGGCCTTAACTACGGCGCTGACGACAAGAAGGACCGCGGGGACGACCGTCACCACGCCGTCGATGCCGCGGTTATCGCGGCTTGCTCGGAGGCAACGGTCCAGGCGGTGGCAAAGGCCCGCTCAAAGGGACCCGAGACTTTCAAGCACCTGCGCAAATCCCGTCTCGCCGACACGCAACCCTGGCCAACGTTTGCCGCAGAAGTCGATGCGAGAAGAGCCTTCGTGGTGCCCACCCGCATGGCCAACCATGGAGTCAGCGGTCGCGCACTGGAGGACACGGGGTATCGCCTTGAGGGATACAACGAGAAGGGCTATCCGCAGGTCAGCGTAGGTAAAGGCGCCGAGAAGGTCATCAAAACCAAGGGCAACATCTACCAAGACTCCAATGGCACGGTGAAACTCGTGGACGGCATGGCGTTCTTGCGTCTGTGGCTTGACCCAACGGCGAAGGGGTCCAAGGGATCTCAAGGCAAGTGGTATGCCGAGCCCGTGTATTACGCTGATATGCCGGCGATTCAGGCGGGGACTTATGTTCCTAGGGCGTGCAAGATACATGCGGCACGCGTTAATTGGGACCCGGTTCCAAGTGCCGCATTGGAACAAGAGCCCGTTGTGCTTTTCTACGGAGACGTGCTGCAAGTAGACAATTGCCTTGCGCGTTTTAAGGGCATCGACATTGGTGGTTGCAAGTTAAAACTTAACGGCCTGCTTTCTAAAAATGTGGACGCCGGAGGCGTTCCAACGTTTGGAAAATGGAACAAAGACACCGTGGTCAAAGTCTTCCAAGAAGACTGCCTTGGTCACTGTTACGAGGGCATATCCCTCAACCCAGAAGACTCAACCTTCAGCGTTCACTAGCCCCCCCACGGCCCCCGCTCGAATGAACGGGGGCCGTCTTACGCCCGCACAAGTTAGAAGGCAAGCGTCAGCTGCGCACCCAGATCTTGTCCGTCGCTCGGAGACATACGCGTATCGACCAGCACCGCCCGATCCTCGTATTGCTTCTCGGTCAAAGTGATGACAGTCACCGCCCCGGCCTGGGGTAGATTTGCCTTGAGCCTCTTCATGTGAGCATCAACGCTCTCGCGCGTCAAAAGCACGCGCGTATAGACGCTAAATTGGTCCATGTGATAGCCGTCTTTGAGAAGAAACTTCCTGAACTCGGCATAGGATTTCCGCTCGCTCTTGTTGCCCGTAGGCAGGTCGAACATAACCAGCATTCTCATGACCCTCATCAGCACCTCTCCCTATTCCGGAGCCACCTTTGACAAAGGAACGACGCGCGGCAGCTGCAAAAGCGATGCGTCACCAGCGAGAATTGCCGCCTTGAGTGTGTCAAGTTCAAACTCAATGGCGGATTGAACCGACATCGTCCCCATCGCCGTGGCAACCTCGTACTCAAAGACCGATGCCAGCTTGAGCTTGTTTTCCGAGGTCAATTCACCGTCAAGGTGCTCGGTCAAAACCAACAAGTCAACGACTGGTCTAAACGGTTCTATGAGGTCATCAACAAGATTGAACGCATTGAGGTTGTTGCAGTGATGAATTCCACGGGAGACAAGCCATCCGCCGCTTACGGCACAACGCCCTATCCCCGCCCGCAAGACCGCGTAGCCATAATCAAGGGCGGCTGTAAGGGAGCCGTTTCTTCTCGTCCCGCTTGGAATCAAGCGTTTGAAGTACCAGCTGGCAGCAACAGATTCCCTGTTTGTAACGTCCCCGGACTGAACTGTCTTCGCCGCTTCCCTCAGATAGGTTGCATCTTCACCAAGAAGCTCCAGCACCTTTGCCTGATTGGATACCTTTGCCTTAACGATGCTCTGCCAGAGCCTCTTTTGCAGCGGCTTTGATATCGCTAACTGGTCCTCGACTATTGCCGCATGTCTTGAATGCGCGCCCAGCGGAAGCAGCAGCCCATTGGGCATATGGTCATCTCCGCACAGCATTACGCCTATGCCAGCATCAACCATTTTGGAAAGGGCGGCAGTCGTGATTTGGGCCTGATGGCTTTCGATGATCAAGACCCAGATGTCTTCAAGGGGAATTCTCGCCCGTGTAGTGCAGTCCTTGCTAATAGCAAGCGCGTCGTTTTTGATAGAGAGCGTCGCTGGAGTTTGGATACAGACAGTTCGTTTAGGCATGTTTAAGGTCCTGTCTATAGGCTATAATTCTCTTGTCTGGCATTAGATTTGTATCAACTGGGGAGTTGGAAGGAATCACGGCTAGACAAGGGAATCACTTATGTGATTACCCGCAAGGTATGCCCGCCAACATACAAAATGTCGGCGGGCTATCCTTTTTTAGGTGAACGGTTTTTAGAAAAAGGCGTACGGAGGCTTTATTTGAAGCCCGATATCGGCATTTTATTTTCGGCCCAAACCAAAACACCCCCTGCTCGCAGGGGGTGTTTTGGTTTGGGCATTGTACCAACTGGGGAATTGGAAGGCCGGCAAGACTCCATCTCGGGGATGGAGAAGTAGCCCCATTATTGTACCAACTGGGGAATTGGAAGGCCGGCAAGACTGCAACCTC
>CAVDXJ010000096.1:0-6159 GCA_963612765.1 Oscillospiraceae bacterium | reverse complement strand
CCGGTCTTCTCGCCATCTGTGAGCTGGCCTTTTGCAAACAGGATGGAAGAAAACGCGTTGCCCCCAAAGACCACACCGCGGGCCTCGAGGCCCTGGACCTCGGCACTTGTCTTGTCTATACAGGCCCTTCTGCGAGCCTCTTTTACGTTGGCCATCTGCCCTACCCTTTTGCCGCGCGGCTTTTGTCCCTTATAACATGACACAAGCTTACCCTTCTGGGGTATAAGGCCCCTTAAGAAATCCACTGCAACGACCGTTGCTCTCTCAAAGGAACCGCTATGCCTGTTACCCAAATCACTGCGCCCGAGTTCGACTCAACGCTTGCCCAGGCCAACGCGCCTGTCCTTGTTGACTTCTGGGCTCCCTGGTGCGGCCCGTGCCGCGCGCTGGGCCCCGTTGTGGCCGAGGTTGCTGGCGAGCTCAAGGGCAAGCTCGAGGTCTACAAGTGCAACGTGGACGAAGAGGAAGAGCTAGCCACGCGCTTTAGGATCGTCTCGATTCCCACGCTCATCGTGTTCAAGGACGGCAAGCCCGTCCACACCATGGTGGGCAACATGCCCAAGGCCGACCTCTTGAGTGAGCTGGAGCAGTGCCTTTAATGAGTTCTTCTCGCGTTAAGTCCGTGGCCGCACAGGCCGCCAAGCTGCTAAAGAACAACGTCAAGCTGCTGGTGGTCATTGCGGCCGCCCTTATCTTTGCGCTGCTTTTGGAAGACGTGGCCGAGGGCCAGATCATGTCCCTGGACGTCCTTGCGTACCGCTTCTTCGTGGAGTACCTGCGCTCCGATTTCATGACGCCCATCATGGAGGGCTTCACCTCGCTTTCTTCTGTGGCAGTCGTGCTGGTCATGGCACTGATCGTCTCGGCGTTTGCGCCTGGGCGTGCGCCCGGCCGCTGCGTGTGCGCCAACGTCATTGGTGCGCTAATCCTCAACCAAGTCCTAAAGTTCCTGGTACAGCGCCCGCGCCCCGACGGCTTTCGCCTTGCCACCGAGACGGGCTACAGCTTTCCCTCGGGCCACTCGATGATTTCCATGGCCTTCTACGGACTTCTCATCTGGATGATCTGGAAATACGAGAAAGACGACATCTTGCGCCACGTGTGGTGCTGCCTGTTTGCCGTCATCATCGTGATGGTAGGCATTAGCCGCATATACCTGGGCGTTCACTACGCATCAGACGTCATTGCTGGCTTCTGCGTCTCTTTGCTGTGGCTGGCGTTTTTCACTAAAGTGCTGGCCCCGCTGTTCATGATCGAGAAGGACCTGACCTAGACGGCGAGAAGACCGCCGCAGCCGCACCCAACATCAAAACCCAAAGCAAAAGGCCTTCCGGCGCGTAACCGGAAGGCCTTTCTTGTTGCAGCTAAAGCTCGATAATCTCTGCCGAGACGATTCTGTCGCCGTCGGTGATGATGCGGCCCATCGAGGGTCCGCCCGCCCTGGGATAGGTAGGACTGCCCGGGTTCATAAGCAGCGTGCCTGTGGCTTCATCGCGCAGGACAAATGGCTTGTGCGTGTGACCACAAATCGCGATGTCGCAGCAGCTCAGGTCCAGGCGCTCGCGGTAGTGGCACACGTGCCACATGAAATCGCTCGCATAAAAGATCTTCTTGTCCTTGACCTCGGGGCCGTAGTCGTAGGCCCAATCGTTGTTGCCCAGGCACATCTGCAAAGGCGCGATCTCTTTAAGGGTGCGGTAGTCGTGCGAAGAGCAAATGTCGCCGGCGTGGACAATGTAGTCGGCACCCTGTAGCTGCTCCAACAGCTCCGGCGACAAGAACCCGTGGGTATCAGAGACAATATCAAAACGCATTATGGGTAAAGACGCTCCTTAGAGGCCGAGTGCTCTCTTAAGGGCAACCACGCGGCGGCGGGAGACAGAGATCTTCTTGCCCTCGATGCCGGTGATGCCCAGCTGCAGGATGCCAGAAGAAATGACCTCTACGTCCTCGACGAACTCAAGATTAACAATGTAGCCACGATGCACGCGGAAGAAACCGTGCGGGGCGAGCTTCTCCTCGAGCTTAGCCAGGCTAATGGTCGAGAGGAAGCGGTCGTTATCGGTGTAGATGCAGGAGTAGTCGTCCTTGGCCTCGATGTAGCGAATCTGGTCGATGGGCACCAGGACCTTGCGGCCGCTCTTGACCACGGGGATACGCTCAACCGACGAGTGGTTTTGCGGCTGCTGCGGCTGCACGTGAAGCTCGACCTTATCCAAGGCCTGAGACAGGCGATCGGCCTCGACGGGCTTCATCAGGTAGTCGACGGCGTCGACGTTAAAGGCGTCAAGGGCATACTCGCTGTAGGCGGTCACAAAGATGATCGCGGGCGGGTTCTTGAGCTTGTGCAAGGCCTCGGCAAGCTGCATGCCGGTGGTCTTGGGCATCGAGATGTCCAAGAACATGACGTCGGCCTTGCCCTCCATCATGCGCTCAACGGCCTCGCGAGCGGAGGTAGCCTCCATGATCTCCTCTACCCTGCCGGTCTCCTCAAGAAGGAAGCGCAGCTCGGAGCGTGCCGGGGCCTCGTCGTCTACAATCATCGCGCGCATACCAAAAACTCCTTATAACGCCTGGCTGCAAGCAGCCGTACAAACAACTTAGATATCCTCGTCAGGGTCACTGGCGAGCATATTCTTTGCCCCAACCAACCGCAGGGTAACGCAGGTGCCCTCACCGGGTTTAGAGACGATCTCGACTCCAGATCCCAGGTCAAAAACACGCTCGACGCGCTCGGCCACGTTGCGCAGGGCCATGCCCGCGCCACGACGCTTGGTGCCGTTACCCTCGTCCACCACCTGGCCCGCATTGGGGTCAAGCAGGCGCGCAGCCACGTCCTCGGTCATGCCAAGGCCGTCGTCTGCGACGGCAACTAGGATATCATCGCCGTCAACGGCAACGTGAATATCCACATGAAGCGCTCCAACGTCGCGCATGGCGTGGCGCACGGCGTTCTCCACGATGGGCTGCACCAGGAAGGACGGCACCAGCAGCTGGCCGCAGTCGCCCTCGATGTGCTCGCTTTCCACAATGCGGTCTTCTCCAAAACGGGCCTTCTCGATGGTGAGGTAGCGGCGCGTTTGCTCGAGCTCCTGCGAAAGCGGAATCAATGTGGACTGCGAGCTTTCAAGCGTGCGGCGGTAGAACAGCGAGAACTCGCGCAGGATGTCGCGGGCCTTCATGGGGTCGGTGCGGCACAGCGACGCGATGGTGTTCAGGGTATTGAAGAGGAAGTGCGGGTTAATCTGGGCCTGCAGGGCCTTGACCTCGGCGCGAGCGGTGAGCTCGGCCTGATAATCCAGCTCGTAGGCAGAAAGCTGCGTGGAGAGAAGCTGGCCCAGGCCACGCGCGATGGCCAGCTGGGTCTTGTCCATGTCCAGGTCACGGTTGTAGTAGAGCTTGATGGTGCCCAGCGCGCGGTCCTGCACAACCAGCGGCACGATGATGCCAAAGGCATTGCCTTTCTGGCCCGCGCCCACGGTAAAGCGAGCGGGGCGCTGCATCTCTTGGTCCATGGAATAGAAGGTCTCCATGCGACGGGACTTCAAGACCTCGGTGGTGGCGCGGCTGTTGGGCGAGCCAGGCTTATAAGCAGCCGAGAAGGGCCCCAGGCAGGCCAAGACGTTGGTGGTGTTGGTGATGGCCACGCCCTCGGCGTTTGTCTCGGGCAGGATAAGCTGGCAGATGGCCTGGGCATTCTCGACCGTAAGGCCGCCGCGCAGGTGCTCCAAGGTGTTGGTGGCCACGCGCAAGGTGCGCTCGGTGGCCTGCGAGCGGGTGTCGTCGGGCACCAGGTGAACGGTGCTGCCAAGGACCACGCTCGACGCAAGCACGCAGCCGCACACGATGGCGATGGCCACGTTATCGATTTTGATGGACCAGGCCAAGGCGAGAAGAACCACCACGATCGCGGCCAGCAGCGCGACATCGGGCCAGGGAGAGCCCTTCATCTGCTGGCGGTCGGACAGCTTATTGGGAAACTTCATCGAGCGAGCCTCCCTCTGCTGCGGATTGTGGAGCGGACGCAGGTTGTACGTCCGACGAGAACTGCGGGGCAACGGTCGCCGCGGGCTGCGCCACTCCGCCGGTGCCCATGATGCGGTTTTGCAGGTACTTGTCCTGCCACAACGACGTCATGACGGTTTGCCACGACATCGCGAACTTGAGGTACTTCTCGGCGGACTGCGTGGCAAAGGCGTCGGCTTCCTTGGCTCCCTTGGTGAGAATGGCCAGGTACTCGCGGCGATACGGACCGGTGACCAGGCGGCGCAGGGCCGTCTTGAACACGCGGGAGCGCACGCCCTCAGAGAGCCAGGGAGCGGGATAGGGCATTAGGGAATCGGGCGTGATGGTGCGCAGGTTGCGGCGAGCGTTCATGGCCGCGAGCTTGCGGTACTCGTAAAGCCAGCGGTAGACGTCCTGCATAAACAGGGACGGCTCGGGGGCCATCTCGTCGGGAAGCGTAAGGCGCACCGACCACTCGTTGTCAAGCCACACATCCATGCCGTGGGCGCGCAGGTTCAAGACGTAGTCCAGGTCTTCTCCGCGCGTGATAAACGGGTCAAAGGGCACGCGCGTGAAGGCCTGCGCATGGATGGCGCAGCAGCCGCCGCTCATGTGGTTTGACCGAGAAATACGGGTGCCTTCCTGGGCTTTCTTCATTACGGCATTGAAGCCGGCCGCCTTTGACCAGTACTTCTCGGACCACTTGGTGGACGGCTTGGCATAGCACGAGCCGTTCTTGTCCACAAAGTAGCCGCTCTTGCACAAAATCTTGAGGTTCTGGCGGGTGAGAAGACCCAGCCCGTAGACGGCGTCGACAAGGAAGTCCTGGGACGTCACGACCTCGTCGTCGCTGAGAAAAACCACCGAGTCGTGGCCAAAGACGCAGGCGGCGGCCAGGCCCAGGTTCTTGATGGCGCCATAGCCGCGCAGCGCGACGTTCTCGCCAACAAGGTTGGGAATGAGCTTTGCCACGGCCTCTTTAATGAAGAAGGCCTCGCGCGCGCCGATGACCAGCGTGTCGAGGTTGGGATGGCTGCGGCAGATGCTGTTCACGCGGGCACGGGCCGAATTCTCGCACTCGGGGTCGGCCACCACCAGCACAAAGATGCGCAGCACGCCGCGGACCTGCTCCAACGAGGACAGGCAGGTCTCGAGCTCGGGCATGGGTTTGGTGATGGGGGTCGCATAGTCATAGGTGCCCCACTCCCCTACGCTGGGGACATGGGACTCGCTTGTCCAGTAGGACGGTATGACGATAGCAGGATTCAAAAAACCACCTAGACCAGGCGATAATGCCCGGATTGAAGCTTACTCACCAAAACAAATATTCGAATCTTATTATGGACTACCTTTCACCGATTTGCACCAGCCGTTTAGCAAGTCTTCGATAGAAAAACCGGGCCGAAAGCACTTGGCTTCCGACCCGGCTGACTAGGCCTGCGACCTGGTGCGCGTTTGCGTATTACGCGTCGGCGTACATGGCCTTGAGCTTAAGCAGGTGCTGGTAGCGAGCCATGGCGGCCTGCTCGTTGGCCTCGAAGAGCTCCTGGGCGCGCTCGGGGAACTCGCGGGTGAGGCGGCTGTAGCGGGCCTCGTTCATCAGGAACTCCTGGTAGCCGCCCGCCGGCTCCTTGGAGTCGAGGGAGAACTTCTTGCCCTCGGGGGCCGCAGGGTTGAAGCGGTAGAGGTTCCAGTAACCGCACTCGACGGCGCGCTTCATCTCGAGCTGGCAGTTCTTCATGCCGCCCTTGATGGAGTGCATCTCGCAGGGGCTGTAGCCAATGATCAGGGACGGGCCGTCGTAGGCCTCGGCCTCCTGGATGGCCTTCAAGGTCTGAGCGGGGTTGGCGCCCATGGCAACCTGCGCGACGTAGACGTAGCCGTAGGTCATGGCGATCTCGGCCAGGGTCTTCTTCTTGGTCACCTTGCCGGCCGCGGCAAACTGGGCAACCTGGCCCAGGTTAGAGGCCTTGGAAGCCTGGCCGCCGGTGTTGGAGTAGACCTCGGTGTCAAAGACAAAGACGTTGACGTTGCGGTTGGAGGCAAGGACGTGGTCCAGGCCGCCAAAACCGATGTCGTAGGCCCAGCCGTCGCCGCCAAAGATCCAGAAGGACTTCTTGGTGAGATAAGCCTTGTCGGCCAGGACGGTCGGGG
>CAVDXJ010000095.1:0-6228 GCA_963612765.1 Oscillospiraceae bacterium | reverse complement strand
CTGCACGCACGCTTTGTAGCAAGGAGAACGCATGTCTTCTAACCGCACGTCCATCACAGACGAGGCCGGTTTGACCCCTAGAACCGTTACCCGCCGCGACGCTTTGCGCCTGCTCATTGGGACCGGCCTTTTTGCCTTGAGCGTCCCCACCGTCTCTTTGGCCACCACCACGCAAGAGAAGCTCGACGCCGCCCAGCTGAGCTACGACCAGGCCCAGGCAGAGCTCGACGCAATCGCCGCCGAGTACGCCACGCTGGCAAACGAGCTGGCAGATACCCAGGGCAAAGTGACCAATGTTTCGGCCCAGATCGAGGAGACCCAGGCCAGCATCGAGGCCAAGCAGGCCGAGATCGACGCCAAACAGGTCGAGATTGAGGCCAAGCAGGCCCGCCTGGGCGAGCGCATGAGCGACTCGTACAAGTCGGGCACCCAGTCCACGCTGGATTTGATCTTGTCGGCCACCACCTTCGAGGAGCTCACCAGCAGGATTTACTACCTGGATAAGGTCAACGAGTCGGACCAGGCCATTATCTCTGAGGTCAAGACCCTTAAGGCCGATCTCGAGAGCCAAAAGGCCGAGCTCGAGAACCAGAAGGCCCAGCTCGAGAGCCAGAAGAGTGAGCTTGTCTCGCTGCAGTCCACGCAGGAGCAGCAGGTGAGCGCGGCCCAGGCCAAGCAGGCCGAGTCCCAGACCCTGGTCAACAGCCTGAGCGACGAGGTCAAGGGCCTCATCGAGCAGCGCGACGCAGAGCTTCTGGCCGCCCAGCAGGAGGCCGAGCGTATCGCCGCCGAGAAGGCCGCCGCCGAGGAGGCCCGCCGCAACAACACCAATAACAACTCGAGCAACAACAACTCCAATAACAACTCGAGCAACAACTCCAACAGCGGCAACAACAGCGGCACCGTCATCAACGGCTCCGGCTCGCTGGCCGCCTTGCAGGCTGCCTCTTATCAGATGCCCTCCACCGGGTCGGGCTTCTGCGCCGCGTGGGTCAGCCGCGTCTTCTCGCTGGCCGGCATCGGGTCGTTCTCGGGCAACGCCTGCGACATGTACTGGAGCTACTGCGGGCTGTCCTTCGACAACATCCAGCCCGGCATGA
Organism: Oscillospiraceae bacterium; assembly: GCA_963612765.1. Classification (GTDB taxonomy): domain Bacteria; phylum Actinomycetota; class Coriobacteriia; order Coriobacteriales; family Atopobiaceae; genus Paratractidigestivibacter. The sequence goes on along the minus strand of CAVDXJ010000095.1, from coordinate 5,128 downwards.
TCGTGGCCACTGCGTCCGCGCCCTACGGCTCGGCCGCCGCGACCTACGGCCACGTGGGCATCTACATCGGCAGCGGCACCGTTCGCGAGTGCCGCAGCGGCGTGGTCATGTCGTCCGACCTCAGCTCTTGGCAGGCCATGTACAGCAAGACCACCCCGGCTCGCTGCGGTTGGCTGGGCGGCATCGTGCTTTCCTAAGGACCCACGGCCCAGCGCACTTCTCGCCATAGTGGTGAACAGCGAGGTTGTCGGTATCGACAACCTCGTTTTTTGTGCCGAGAAGCTCACTTATGACCGTTTGTTCCTCAATTATGGCTTGGCGTGAAATAAGACATCTGTCCCGCGCCAAACCTGTTATCGTTTAAGCTGTATTTCAGTGAGAAACGCCATAACCGGCCGGTCTTTTCGCCCGGTCCAAACGCAGATCAAACAAAGCAGGTACTTATGGAAAACAAGGGACGCGGCACCGTTGTGACCGCAATCGTTCTATCGCTCGTGTTCGTCGCCATGGGCGGCGTTGCCGTGGCGACCGTGGCCACCAACGGCTTCACCACAAAGGTGGGGGAGAGCGTCCAAGCCTCTGACCAGGATTCCGGCGACAGCAGCGTCGATTCCTCGTCCCCCGCCACCGCCGAGGTCCAGGACAAGGAGGCCGCGGCGGAGCCAGAGACCACCACGGCCACGACCGAGCAGACCGTCCCCTCAGACGACGAGCGCGCGGCCGAGCTGGCCCTTGACCCCAGCCGCAACACCGGTTGGAACACCGAGCACAACAACGGCATCAACACCGTCTACCTCACCTTTGACGATGGCCCGTCCGAGAACACCGCCAAGATTCTGGACATCCTGGACCGCTACAACGCCAAGGCCACCTTCTTCGTGACCGGCCACAACGCGGGCTACCGCTCGTCGATTGGCGACGCGTACCGCCGCGGCCACTCGGTGGGCATGCACACCATGACGCACGACTACTCTATCTACGACTCGGTGGATGCCTACTTCGACGACCTGCACCAGGTCGAGGAGGTCGTCAAGGAGCAGATCGGCTACGTGCCCTACCTCATTCGCTTCCCGGGCGGCTCGTCCAACACGGTGTCCTTGAGCCACTGCACCGGCATCATGACCACGCTTTCGCAAGAGGTCGTCGAGCGCGGCTACCAGTACTACGACTGGAACGTGAGCTCCAACGACGCGGCTGCCAACACTGTTCCCACCGAGACAATCATTGAGGCCTCGTGCGTGGAGGGCTACCCCAACGTGATGCTTTTGTTCCACGACTCGTCGCCCAAGACCACCACGGTCGAGGCGCTGCCCACGATCATCGAGTTCTACCAGGCGCGCGGCTACGAGTTCAAGGCCATCGACCGCTCGGTGTGGGTGCAGCACCACAGGATCTCGAACTAGCGGTTGCTGCGGCCCCGGCGGCGAGAAGGCCAAACGCGCCGCAGGTCAAAGGTACAGAAGAAGACCCCCGTGCCGGATGTGGCACGGGGGTCTTCGCGTCGCGCGGGGGCTTTGGGACGGCGGGCGGGATGAGTCGCGGCCCCGCTTTCGCCCGCCGCGGTCTTCTCGCCGCCTTGGCCTTAGGCCGCGGCCTCGTCGAACTGCGAGTTGTACAGGTCGGCGTAGAAGCCGCCCTGGGCGAGAAGCTCGGTGTGGGTGCCCTTCTCCACGATGTCTCCGTCACGCAGGACCAAGATGACGTCGGCGTTGCGGATGGTCGAGAGGCGGTGCGCGATGACGAAGCTCGTGCGGTTGGCCATGAGGGCGTCCATGGCGCGCTGGATGAGCTCCTCGGTGCGGGTGTCGACGTTGGAGGTGGCCTCGTCCAAGATTAGGGCCGGTCGATCGGCCAGGACGGCGCGGGCAATGGTGATCAGCTGGCGCTGGCCTTGGCTGAGGTTGGTGCCCTCCTCGTTGATCACAAAGTCATAGCCGCCGGCCAGGGTATGGATGAAGTGGTCGCAGCGCGCGGCGCGGGCGGCGGCCTCTACCTCGGCGTCGGTGGCGTCGGGGCGGCCGTAGCGGATGTTCTCGCGAATCGTGCCGTTGAAGAGCCACGTGTCCTGCAGGACCATAGCGAACTCCTGGCGAAGCTCGGCGCGGTCCCAGTTGCGCACGTCCACGCCGTCGACCAGCAGCGAGCCCGCATCCACGTCGTAGAAGCGCTGGAGCAGCTTGATGATCGTCGTCTTGCCGGCGCCGGTGGGGCCCACGATGGCCACGGTCTGGCCGGGCTCGGCCGTGCAGCTGAAGTCGTGGATGATAGTCTTATTAGGTGTGTAGCCAAAGCGCACGTGGTCGAACTCGACGCGGCCCTCGCGCACGGTCGGGACCTGGGGCTGGGCGGGGTTCTCCTCCTCGGGCGCGGCGAGGAACTCAAAGACGCGCTCGGTGGCGGCTGCCATGGACTGCATGGTGTTGCTCACGTTGGCGATTTGCTGGATGGGCTGGGTGAAGTTGCGCACGTACTGGATAAAGCTCTGGATGTCGCCGGGGGTGGCGTTTCCGGCCAGCGCCAGGCGCGCGCCCACCACCACGACGGCCACGTAGCCGGCGTTGCCAACCAGGCTCATGAGCGGCATCATGAGTCCCGAGAGAAACTGCGAGCGCCAGCCCGAGGTGAAGAGCTGGTTGTTCTTCTCGTCGAAGGCGGCCACCGCGTCGTCTGCGCGGTCGAAGACCTGGATGACGTTTTGGCCCGCGAAGTCCTCTTCGATGAGGCCGTTGACCTCGCCCAGGACGTTTTGCTGCGCGCGGAAGTACGGCTGCGAGAAGTGCATCATGACGCCCATGATCACGGCGGCGACAGGCAAGGTGACCACCACGACGCCGGTGAGCGGCAGGCTGATGGACAGCATCATGACCAGCACGCCCACGATCTGCGTGACGCTGGTGATGAGCTGCGTGACCGACTGGTTGAGCGACTGGCCCAGCGTGTCGACATCGTTGGTGATGCGGGAAAGCACGTCGCCCTTGCTGTGGCCGTTGAAGTAGCTCATGGGGACGCGCGTGATCTTCTCGGCGATCTCTTTGCGCATGCGGTAGCAGACCTTTTGCGTGACGCCGGTCATGAGCCAGCCCTGCGCCAGGTTGCAGGCCGAGCTTGCCAGGTAGAGGCCCAAAAGCAGGGTCAGTGTGCGGCCGATCCAGTCGAAGTCGACGGCTCCGGTGCCCGCGACCTTGGCAACCAGGCCCTCGTAGAGCTTGGTCGTGACCTGGCCTAAGACCTTAGGGCCAATGATGTTGAAGATGACCGAGCATATGGCAAAGATCACCGCGAAGATGACCGCCACCTTGTGTTTGCCCACGTAGGCAAGCAGCTTGAGCATGGTGTTCTTGAAGTCCTTGGGTTTCTCGCCGGGTGCGCCAAAGCCGCCGCGACCGCCGCCCATGGGGCCTCGGCGAGGGCCGTTGTTGGCGCGCTTGGGGACCTGGGTCTTGCTCATCTCGTCTGCCATTAGTTATCGCCTCCTGCAAGAACGGCGTCTATCTCATCTTGGGTCATGCCCAACTCGGTGGGCGAGAGCTGCGACTGCGCGATCTCGAGGTAGGCAGGGCAGGTGCGCAAGAGTTCCTCGTGCGTGCCCTGGCCCGCCACTTGGCCCTCGTCCAGGACCAGGATCTGCTCGGCGTGCATGATGGTCGCGATGCGCTGGCCCACGACCACGAGGGCGGTGTTGGCCTGCGTGCGGGAAAGCTCGTCGCGCAGGCGGGCGTCGGTCTTGTAGTCCAGGGCGCTAAACGAGTCGTCGAACACCATGACCTCGGGTTTCTTGGCCAGGGCACGGGCGATGGCCAGGCGCTGGCGCTGGCCGCCCGAGACGTTTGCGCCGCCCTGCGAGATGGCGCTCTGGAAGCCGCCCTCGCGCTCCTCGATGAAGTCGGTGGCCTGGGCGATTCTCGCCGCCTCGCGCATGTCGTTGTCGCTCACGGTGTCGGCGCCGGCGAACTTGAGGTTGGACTCCACGGTACCGGAGAAGAGCATGCCCTGTTGGGGGACGTAGCCCACGCGGCGGCGCAGGTCGGCCAGGGACAGGTCGCGCACGTCGACGCCGTCTAGGGTGACCTGGCCTTCCGTCACGTCGTAGAGGCGCGGGATGAGCTGGACGACGCTCGATTTGCCGCAACCGGTCGAGCCGATGATGCCCAGCATCTGGCCGGCGCGCACGGTGAAGTTGACGTGGCTGACCACGTTTTCCTCGCCGTCGGGGTAGCGGAATGAGACGTCGTTGAAGGACAGGGTGCCCTTCTCACCATCTGCGGGGAGGGCCTTGGGGTTTGCCGGGTCCTTGATGGAGGACTCGGTGGCCAGGACCTCGTCGATACGCTCGACCGAGATCTCGGCGCGCGGGAGCATGACCGAGACCATGGTCAAGATCATGAAGGCCATGACGATCTGCATGGTGTAGGACATGAAGGCCATCATGTGGCCCACCTGCATGACACCGTCGTTCACGCCCTGGGCGCCAAACCAAACGATGAGGACGGTGACGCAGTTCATGACCAGCATCATGAGGGGCATCATGAAGCTCATGGCCCGGTTGGTGAAGAGCTGCGTGTTCATGAGGTCACGGCTGGCAGTGTCAAAGCGGTCGAGCTCGTGCTGCTGCTGGCCAAAGGCTCGGATGGGCATGACGCCGTCGAGCATCTCGCGGGCGACCAGGTTCACGCGGTCGACGAAGCGCTGCATGCTCTTGAACTTGGGCAGGGTGAGACCCATCAGCACGCCCACGACGGCGCAGACGGCGATGACCGCGACGCCGATGGTCCACTCCAGGCCGGTATGGGTGGCCAGTACGCGCATCACGGCGATGACGCCCATGATGGGGGCCATCAAGACCATGCGGATGAAGAGGGTCGAGGCCATCTGGATTTGCTGGATGTCGTTGGTGCAGCGGGTGATGAGGGAGGCCTGGCTAAACTTGCCGACCTCGGCGGGGGAGAAGGACATGACCTTCTCGAAGGTCTGTTTGCGCAGGTCGCGGGCAATGGTGGCCGCGGTGTGCGAGGCGACGGCACCGGTGAGGACGGTCGCCACGAGGCTCACCAGGCACAGGCCGAACATCTTGACGGACATCTGGGTGAGGTAGTCGTTTTGGACGTCTTCAAGCGAGATTCCCTGGGCC
>CAVDXJ010000094.1:0-6283 GCA_963612765.1 Oscillospiraceae bacterium | reverse complement strand
CGGGTGCGTGTACTGCCCGTGGCGCTTGGTGTTCTTGCCGTATTGGATGGCGAACTTGGGGCAGCGGTGCAGGCAGCCCAGGCACATGGCGCAGCGGTCGGCGACCCAGACGGGGCGGCGCTCGCGCATCTGGATGGCGCCGACGGGGCAGCTGCGCGCGCACTGGCCACAGCCCACGCAGGAGTCCTCGACCGTAAAGTGGCTGGTACGGCGCATGGCGTCGTACTCCAATCCGTAGACCGCTTTACTGAGAAGGACGGGCGTCTTGCGGTCCATGAAGTCGCCGCGGGAGCGGGCGCGCACCTTGGCGATGATGCGGTCAATCTGCGGCTCGGCGGCCTGGTTGATGCGGCGGACCTTGTCTGGGTCGCTGAGGTCGAAGAGCGGCGTCCAGGTGTCCGGCATCCTCACGCTGAACCGCGCGGAGAGGGTCAGGCCGGCGCCGCGCAGGATCTTCTCGGCGTCACGTCCGGTTTGGCCAGGTGTTGTGCCGTACGTTGCGGCAAACCAGAGGTAGTCGGGCGCGGGGTCGAGTCTCAGGTCGCGGAGAAACTCTCGCACAACGATGGGCAGCCCCCAAGCGTAGGTGGGGGAGACGATGCCAACGGCCTCGCCGGGCACGGGTGCAAGGCCGCCCTCGCCGTGCCACCCAGTGATCGAGACGGCCACGTCGCCCGTCGCGGCGGCGACGCGCTCGGCGACGTAGCGGCTGTTTCCCGTTGCGGAGAAGTAGTAGATCATCTCGCCGCTCCCTAACCCAGGCCCGCGAACTTGACCAGCGCCACGTGCGGCACGAGCTTGGCCAGCAAGCGATACGCCTTGTAAGGCGCCCCGGTAGTGTAAACGGCCCGGCCGCGCTTGGCCGCCCTAAGCGATTTGACGGCCGCGACCTGGGGGTCGATGACCGGCAGGCGCTTCTGGCCGTCGGTGAGCTCGATCATGTCGCCCTTGCGGCTCATCTCGGTGAGCATGAGGCCCGGGCACACGGCGCAGACGTTGATGCGGCGGTGGCGCAGCTCCTCGCGAAGTCCCAGGCACAGCGCCGAGACGTACGACTTGGACGCGCAGTAAACGATGAGGTTCGTGTTGGGCACAAACGCCGAGGTAGACGACACCTCCAGGATCGTGCCACCGTCAACGACGTAGGGCAGGCAGGTCTTAGTGATGGCCGTCGCGCCCTTGCAATTGAGGTCGATAATCTTGAGCATGTGGTCAAGGTCCATCTCCTCAAACGGCGCGCCACCGGCCACTCCGGCGTCGTTGATCAGCACCTGGACCTGCGGCTTCTCGCGCTCAAGTCGCTGCGCAAGCGCCTGGTAGGCATCCATGTTAGCCATGTCCATAGGGATAACGACGCAGCGCTTATCCGGGTGCGCCGCGGCGACCTGGCGCAGGCGCTCTTCTCGCCGGGCAATGAGCCATAGCTCGTCTACCTCGGGAAACACCTGCGTGACGGCGTCGACGTAGCAGGTGCCAAGCCCCGACGACGCGCCAGTGATGATTGCGATGCTCATGCGGCCCTCCAGATTGACAGACGCTTTAAATTGGACACGTGCAAAAGTTCATGTCATCATCTAAGGGCCGCGCCGCCGGCATTTCAAGTTACAGATTTGGCGCCGCGTACAACGTTGGACATATCCGCGATTCTGCAAAAGGAGCGCCATGAAACGCGACCTCACAAAACCGCTCACGCGCGGGGCAAGGCGCACGCTGGACGCCTTTAGCTCGCAGATGTTCGCGCTGTTGGCCGAGAAGCCCTTCGAAGACATCGCCGTGGGCGAGCTGTGCGAGCGCGCCCAGTACCCCCGCGCCACCTTCTACAACTACTTCGACGACAAGTACGACCTGCTCGGCTACTGCTGGCTCACGCTGGCCGACGCGATCGGCCTTTCCGAGTACCGCCACGCGCCGGAAAATCAGATGCTCTATCTTTACTTCGACCGCATTTATGCCTTTACCAGGGACAACGGCGAGAAGATCGCCCGCGTGCTGGCCCGCAACCCCGAGGCCGGCTACATGTTCTCGAGCTTCCGCACCTTTCTCAACGCCCAGATGCGCCAGATCTTCCGTGACTGCCCGGACGCCGCGGAGAAGGGCGTCCCCAACGAGCTTCTCGCCGACCACTACAGCAACACGCTGTTTCTCGTCTGGCAGTGGGCCGCGTTAAAGAACCCCGCCTGCACCAAGGACCAGGCCATCGCCTACCTGCAAAAGCTCTTGTCGATAGGCTAGGCGCGCTTTTGCGGCATAGTCATTTTGCGTACAATAGGTACATTTCTTTCGTTCAAAAAGTGTCAATCGTATACACTTTTTGGACGAAAGAAATGTACCAAAGGAGTTAGTCGGAGGAGGGGCCGTGCGGCGAAAAATAGAGGCCAACGTAAGGGAATGGCTCGATTCGTTTGACGGCAGGCCGCTTCTAATCAAGGGCGCCCGCCGGGTCGGCAAGACGTATATCGCTCGAAACTACTTGGGCTCCCTGCTTGGCGAGCACCATGTTATTTACCTTGACTTCCAGACCGATGTTGCCGGACTCGAGGCGTTGTTTTCTGGTCGCACCGAGGTGAGCAGGATCGTCGGCGACCTCGAACTCTACTTTGGCAGGAGCATCGACGCGGCTTTGGATGTCCTTGTCTTTGACGAGGTGCAGTTATGCGAGAAGGCCCTCAATGCGCTGCGCTTCTTCGCCCAGTCGCCGTATCGTGTGCTGGCTACGGGTAGCCTCTTGGGGGTGACGCTCAGCAAATATAAGGAGGAGGGCCGCCGACTCCCGTATCCAAGCGACGTCATCCATGTCGACATGCACCCCATGGACTTCGAGGAGTTCCTTTGGGCCACGGGGCATGCCTCGATGGCTGACGGCATTCGCCGCTGCTATGCCGAGGCCCGGCCGTTTCCCCTTCACGATGAGGCCCTCGACATCTATCTGCAGTACCTGGTGATCGGCGGCATGCCCCGTGCGGTGAGCGAGTTTGTCGGGAAGGGGGACATGGTTTGCGTCAGGCGGATGCAATCCGAGATAGATCAGACATATATGGCAGATATGCCGCAGAGCCAAGCGGCGCTTTGCCGATCGATTTGGAACAGCGTTCCCGGACAGCTGGCCCGCGAGTCGACACGAAAGTTCAAGTATGCCGACGTGGTAAAAGGCGGAAGGGCCAATCGTTTTGAAGAGCCGCTTGACTGGCTGGAAAGCGCTGGCGTGGTGAATGTCAATCGTCAGACAAACTCGACGTCCTTGCCGATCATCGCGCGAGACGGCGGCGCTTTCTTCAAGGTCTACATGGCGGATACAGGGCTTCTCTACTACAAGATGGGCCTTGCTCCCAATCTGCTGTTCTCAAAGGAGACTTACCGGGCGCTTTCTTCGGGCTTTAGGGGTGCTCTTGCCGAGAACTACGTTATGCAGCAGTTGGTTGCCAATGGGATCGCAACGCACTACTGGACACCGGGAGACTCCTACGGAGAGATTGAGTTCGTATGTGCTTCCGCGGATGGCAGTCTTGTTCCGATTGAGGTCAAGTCCGGCGAGAACGTGAAGTCAAAGACCCTGCGCGAGTTCATGAAAAGCAACGGGGCGCCCTTGGGGATTCGCATATCTGGGCGTCAGTTTGGCAAGGAAGGGGCCTTGCTCAGCGTTCCTCTGTATGCCGCGTTTTGCGTGCGGCCTTAACCGGCTTGGACGACGGCGGGGTTGCCTCACGGGTGAGATTGCGTACATTCCCAGGCGTACAAGACTTCCTCAAAACGGTCGGTTGGCGAGAAAAACGCCCCGTTGTGTACATACTTAGACGTACACAACGGGGCGTCGCTGGGTTCGACCCGGGGCGCGTGCCGCTTACTTACACACCACCGAGACGCGCTCGCGGCGGTGGGTGCCGGCCTCGGCCAGGTCGACCATGGCGATGGCGAAGTCGGCGTAGCTCACCGTGGACTCGCCGGCCGCGTTGAGCGTGAGGTCCTCGCCGGCCAGGGTATAGGAGCCGGTGCGCGGCCCTTCGGCCTGGAAGTCGCAGGCGGGCGAGACGTAGGTCCAGTCCAGGTCGTCGGTCTCGCGTAGCCAGGCAAGCGCGCGGCCGTGCGAGGCAGAAAGGGGCTTCCAGTCGTCGGGGAAGTCGGGGCCCTGGTCCACGGTGAGGGTGCGTTCGGGGTTCACAAAGAGGCTGCCTGCACCGCCCACGATGAGCAGCTGCGCGCCTGTGCCGGTAAGGCATTTGCCCAGGTGAATCATGGCGTCGCCGATGCCGTCGATGGTCTCGGGCGTCCAGGCGCCAAACGCGCAGATTACGGCGTCGAAGCCGGTAAGGTCCTCGGCGGTGACGTCAAACGCATCCTTAACGATGGCGTGCTGCGCGGCCGAGCGGTTCTCGCCGCGGACGACGGCAGTGACGTCCATGCCGCGCTCCACAGCTTCGGCGGCGATCAGGCTACCCGCGCGCCCGTTGGCGCATACGACGGCGATCTTCTTTGCAGGCATAAGAGGTTCCTTTCTGTTGACGTTTTCTCTTGACGCCTGCTATATTCGGGCTGTACAGCAAAACAGGAAAGTAAGCACAATATTGTGCTGTAAGTACCCAAAAGTAACTAACGCGTTTAACCAGCATAAACGGAGAGGATCACTATATGACCGAGAAACCCACCGCCCGCGAATGGCCCGCTTGCCCCGTCGAGACCACCATCAGCCTGATCGGCGACAAGTGGAAGGTCCTTATCCTGCGCGAGCTCATGGGCGGCACCAAGCGTTTTGGCGAGCTGCAGCGCGGCGTGGGCAAGGTCTCGCAGAAGGTCCTCACCAGCCAGCTTCGTGCCATGGAAGCCGACGGCCTGGTCCACCGCGAGGTCTTTGCCGAGGTCCCGCCCCGCGTCGAGTACTCCCTTACCCCGCTGGGCCAAAGCCTCAAGCCCGTCATCGAGGCCCTTCGCGACTGGGGCGAGGCCTTCAAGGCCCAACACGTGGCCTAGCCCCTAACGATTGTTGGCGTCCGCTAACGCAAGCTAAAAAAGCTAACGCGAGCTAACTAAAATGAAAGCTGCTGCCCTACAATGAAGCATGATTAAAGGAGGAAGCCGCCATGACCAACGCTGTCACCAATCCGTTCACGCCGGTGGTCGGGAAAGTTCCCCTGCACATGGCCGGCCGTGAGGAGATCATTGCCGACGTAGAGGCCGCCCTTGCGGGAGCGGGCAACGACCCGGCGATTATCAGCCTTCTCGTTGGCCCGCGCGGCACGGGAAAGACGGCCCTCCTGTCCTACTTTGCGGAAGCAGCAGAGTCCCGTGGCTGGATTTCGGCACGCGTTACCTGCGTTAAGGGGATGCTCGACGACATCCTCATCAGGACTCAGAGGGCGGCCAAGCATCTTGTGGACGTTCAGCCCCGTCGCAAGGTCATGGGCGTGGGGATAGGCGATGTCGTTTCACTGGAGTTGGAGGATGCTCCCCAAGAACTTTCGAACTGGCGCTCGCGGATGGACGACATCCTGGACGCCCTGGCAGAGAGTGACGCCGGTCTGCTGGTAACGGTCGATGAGGTAAACCCTAGCATTGAAGAGATGACCACGCTCGTCGCGGCCTTCCAGCACTTTCTTGACGAGGGTAAGAAGGTCGCGCTTATTATGGCGGGGCTTCCGTACGGCGTTTCGTCGCTGCTCTCTGGCAAATCGACCTCTTTCTTAAGAAGAGCGGCGCGCTATGAGCTTCGGGCGTTGAGCGACTACGAGGTTGAAGAATCCCTGGTAAGGACGATGAGGGATGGCGGAAAGAGCTTTGAGGACGACGCGCTTGGCGCTGCGGTAGAGGCAACCAAGGGCTTTCCTTTTATGTTGCAGCTGGTGGGCTACCGCGCATGGCGGATGGCCGACGATTCAAGCATAGTGAGCCTGCAGAACGTAAACGACGCGACGAGCGTGGCGCGTAAGGAGTTTGAGCAGCGGGTGTACGAAGCCGTCTGGTTCGAGTTGAGCGAGGCGGACAAATCCTTCCTTCTCGCCATGACCGAGGACGCCGGCATGACGCGACAGTCTGATTTGGCGGCCAGGCTCGGTAAGTCGAGTGGGCACGTCTCGAGATACAAAAAGCGCATGCTGCAGCAGGGCGTTATCCAGGAAAGGTCGAAGGGCCTGTTGGAGTTTTGCTTGCCTGGATTTAGGGAGTACTTTATGGAACGCATCGCAGGGGAGCGCGATTAGCGAGTTCTGTACATCCCGAGGCGTACATGACCGCCCCATAACGGCCGTATAGCGAGAAGAACGCCCGGTTGTGTACGCGTTGGGACGTACACAAC
>CAVDXJ010000093.1:0-6293 GCA_963612765.1 Oscillospiraceae bacterium | reverse complement strand
CGGCCGGCCAGTGCTTGACCATGGCGACCAGCGAGCCGGTGCCCCAGCCCTGGTCGTTGCCGCTGGCGTCCAGCGTGGACTGCAGGCCGTCGATGTGGGCGCGAACCATGTCGCGGGAAAGCGCGGGGTCGACGCCAAAGGTGCTGGAGAAGCGCTGCCAGCGCGGGTCGGAGGCCACATCGGTCTGCGGGCCGAGGTACATGGCAATGCCCATCTCGCGCATGTCGCGAGCGATGCCGGCGCCGGCTGCCTTGGAGACCTCGGGGTCGAAAGTGGCGGCCAGGCCCAGGTTGTCCGGCCAGTTGGTACAGTTGGTTCCCTGGCGCGGGTCGGACGAGAAGTTGATAGGGATTTTGTTGGCCGAGGCCTCGGCATAGGCCTGCATGTTGTTTGCCCAGGTGGCCTGCCTAAAAGCCGGGTAGCGGGAAGCCGAGTTCAAGACCGCGCGCACGCCGCCGTCCAGGAACTCCTTTTGGTCGTCGGTGACGGAGCAGTCGTCCTCGAGGGTAAAAACGTGCCTGGAGAAGCACATAAGGCCGGCGATCTGATCGATTGTGACGCGGCCGGCCAGGTCCTCGGCACGTTCATCGGCAGAAAGGCGCCAGTCCTCGTAGGGAACCAGCTCGCCCGTGCCCTCGAAATCCTTGAAGGCGTAGCCGTCGACCTCGATGAGCTTAAGGCCAGAGTCGGGCGAGTAGGAGAGCTGCTTGCCGTCGCCGTTGTCGACGACCATGTAGCCGTTGCCGGAGTCGGTCTCGGTGTAGCCCGAGCCCTTAGTTTCTTCTTGCGTGTTGGCGTTGTTGCAGCCGGCCATCGTCAGAAGGCCAGCGGTGACCGCCGACCCCCCGACAAAGCCCCTGCGGGTCATGTTCATGCTCTTCCCAGTCATGACCTACCCCTTTCAACTTGGGTTTTATGAATAACGACAAGTCAAATGGTAGGAGCGGTAAACGGCTGGGCCGCGTCCTTTGCGTAGACTGCAGGTTTGGTTTCGTAGTCTGCTTGATTCAATATTTGATGTTTGCGCTTACCGGCGGTTTACGACCGCTCGCCCGCGGGCGCCTCTTTAGGGACGGGAAGGACGACCCGCAGCGTAAAGCGACCCGGCTGCGTCTCGAGGCTCAGGCTGCCGCCGTGGGCCTCGGCGATAGAGCGCACACTCTTAAGGCCAAAGCCGTGGTATCTCGCGTCGTCTTTGGAGGTAGCGGGCAGACCGTCCTCCAGGCGCACCTCGCCCGTGCAGGAATTCTCGACCTCGACACAGGCAAGGTCTGCCTGGCGCCAAACCTTGACGCAAACGACGCGTGCCTGACCCGCCGGGACCTTCTCGGCTGCCTCGATGGCGTTGTCCAAGGCATTTCCCAACAGCGTATAGAGGTCAACGACGCCCAGCCACGAGAGGCAGCGACCGTCGCAGACGCAGGTGAAGGCGATTCCTTTGGCCCAGCAGCGCATGCTTTTCTCGGTGAGAAGGGCGTCAACGGCGGGGTCTCCCGAGGCCACCGAAGCGTCGTAGGCACGAATGGAGTGCTCGAGGTCTTCCAGGGATTGCTCGCGCTCGGGGCCTGTGTCCATCTGGCGCAGCGCGGCGATCTGGTGCTTGAGGTCGTGGAACTTGACGTTGACGATCTCCATGCTCTCCTGGTTTTCTCGCTGCTGCTGTTCACGCAGGTGGAAGAGGTGGCGCATCACGTCGCGCTCGCTTTCAAGCCGCGAGGTCTTGAAGATGTCGAACTGCAAGATGAGCAGCAGCACGCAGCAAAAGGCGCTGCAGACGGCGTAGGGGGCGCTTTGCGCGCCGATGTTGCGCACCCAGGTGCTCATGAGGTTAGTGCAGAACTCGGTTAGGCAGATGAAGAGAAGCATGGGCATACTGCGGACCTCGAGGCATCTTTGATTGGAGCCCCGCTTTGCCTGCAGCAACCAGATAAGCGCGAGAAAAACCGCGCAGCAGCCGATCTTGGCAAGCGTGTTGGCAACCACTCCGCAGTCCGGCAATTGCGGGAAATATTCCTGCGCCTTTCTGATGATGAACAGGATGCCCTCGAGAGACTGACCGGCCGCCGCTATGAACACGGCATAAGAAAACCGCACGTCAAAGGCAAACCAGATGAGCAGAGCCGAGCTAAGGAAGATATAGACCGCGACAATCGAGACAAGCCAGGTACCACCAACAAGTGGCATGATGAGATGTGCGTTGCACAGCAGCGCGTACGCTGGTATCCCCACAAGAAGGCGAAACGCCCAGTGCGCGCGCCGCGGCAAGGCGGGTACGCAAAAGACGGCCTCGCAGGCGAGAAGGACCGTGGTGTAGCAAACGCAGGTGGCCCAGAGCTCCGAGGCAAAGAGGGTCTCGAGCGCGGCGGCTAGGGCGGCCATGTTAGCGGCCCACCGCGCGGGCAAGGGCGTCGAGGAAGGCGCGCGACTTGCCGCGACTAATCTTGAGTGAGACGTCGCCCAGGCGCACGAAGTCGCCGTCCAGGCCGGTGACCTTGTCGAGGTTAACCAGATAGCAGGCGTTGCAGAAGGCAAAGCCGTGGGGCTCGAGGTCTTGCGCGGCGGCTTTGATGGTGCCCCACAGCTCCACGTTGCCGGCAGCGGTGTGGTAGATGAGTTTGTGGTCGCTGACCTCGACGTATATGAGGTCGGCCAGGCGCAGGCGCTCGAAGCCGGCCTTGGTGTCCAGAACCACAAAGGCATCCTGGCGGCGAGCGGCGGCCTGGGCCACGCGGGCGAACTTGAACTCAAACGTGGGGTAATCGACGGGCTTGACCACAAAGTCCAGGGCACCCACCTCGTAGCCGCGGATGGCGTACTGGGCCATGTTGGTCACAAAGACGATCTGGCCGTCGAAGCCCTTCTCGCGCAGGGTATGGGCGGCCTGCATGCCATCGAGGCCTGGCATCTCGATGTCAAGGAAGACGATGTCTGGGGCGGCGCCGGCATCGGCGAATTCCAGATTGGAGAGGAAGGCGTTTGCGCTGGTGAAGATGGTTGTTTCGAGGGCTTGTGAGTGCGCGGCGGCGTAGCGTGAGACCAGGTGCGCGAGGTGGTCGCAGGCGCCCTTCTCGTCATCGACTATGGCTACGCGCAGCATCGGCGCCCTCCGAGTTTGTGGGTTTGAGGTTGGGTGGTTCGTAGTGTAGCGGGTTTCGCGCGGCGGGGCGCGGCGGGGCGCGGCGCGGCGGGGCGGGGCGGCTGTAAAACGGGGCGTTCTCTGTGGGTGGGAGGGCCGGATCTGTCGAAATGAGGGGTTCTGACCACAGAGAACGGCGCGGATTACGGATTTAGCACAGAGAACGGCTTGTTTTTGAGTGCGGGGGCTGTTGAGGCACAGAGAACGGCGCGTTTTGTGGACGAAGAGGAACGGAGAAGAAACGAGGGGCGCCGTGCAGGAACGTTCGCGAACAGGCATTTACGGGGTCGTTTTGCCATACCCCTTGCGAGCTGCGGGTTCTTCTCGGCATGTCCCACTTCACAATTTCTCCACAGGTATGTTTCGAGTTTTGCCGAGAATGGCGCGGCTTTCCTTAGCTGGCACTTCTCCCCTGCCTGATAGAAACGTGATAGAAAGCCGATAGATTCGTGAAAGCGCTTTTTAGTTTGTGGGATAAAACCGCAGGATATTGGCCTAGCCTGGGTTCATGGACATCGTGATCTCACATATCTGCGCGCTTTTGCTGATCCGCCGCGGCTACCTGCCGGGCGTCGGGCGGCAATGCTCAAGCGTCCTACCAACGAGCATGCCCACGGTGGAGGAAGTCGACCGCCTCAAGGAGCTCTTTCCTTGCCTGGCGGCGCTCGACCGGCCAATCGACGTGCTTGTAGGCACCCCCGAGGCGGGCCACGCGACAAAACGTGCCGTCGCGCACGTGCGCTCGGCCCCGCTTCCCGCCGAGGCGCTGTTCCAGCTGGCCCCGGGCGTGCGCTGCGCCTCTCCCCTCTTTGTGCCGACGCTCCTCACAAACGGGCCCACCTCGCTTGAGCTCGCGCTTTTGCTGGCCGAGTTCATGGGCCTTTACGCGATCGACGAGACAAGCGAGTTCGGCATGGTCCAGCGAGCCAAGCCTCTGTTTACCAAGGCGCAGGGGCAGGCGTTTCTAACCAAGCTGGGCTCGGCCCGCGGGACGAAACGCGTGAGGTGCGCCCTTGAGATTGCCCCCGAGATGGCAGCTTCTCCCCAAGAGGCCAAGCTCTACCTGCGCGCGACGCTGCCGCTGCACCAGGGCGGCTACAACATGGGCGACGTGGTGCTCAACGACCCCGTTGAACTGCAGCGCATTTCTGCGAACATCAAAACCTTAAGGACCCGCAAACCCGACCTGCTGTTTGTTGCCGGCGAGAGGGGCGCGTGTCTGGACTACATGGGCGCCTGGCACACGCGAGGCATGCAGCCCGCCTTTGACGCGCAGAGAAGAAACGAGCTTCTGGCCGCCGGCTTCAAGCCGTACGAGATCTTCAAGGCCAATTACGACGACCTGGACTACATGGACGGCCTCATGCGCTCGATCCAAAAGCAACTGGGATTGCCGCGCACATATCTTTCGAAAGAACGGGAGGTGAGGTATCGTCAAGCCAGACTTAACCTCTGGCGCGACCTCGAAAGCGCCGACACAAGCATCCACAGATGGGAGCGCTACAGACGGTGAGCGGGTTGAGCTAGGCAAATACCAAGCCTTTGTTCTCAATCACGAACTGCTCGTAGTGCGCTGCAATCAGGTCCCTGTTAGGTGCGTCGCTCTCCCTTTGAGGGAGCATAATCTCACGACCGCGAAAACCTCGATAGTTGCTTTCACCGAGCCTCTGCGAGAGATGCACCCTCATGGTCTCAGGCTCCACGGACAAGAGATGCGCGTCAAACAGGAGGTGCATGTCTGCACGAAGCAAGATCCCATTATTCACAACCTGACTGTGCTTACCTCGGTACGGCTTAATATGCGCAGCTTGGAGAACCTCTGAGACATTTGCGCCCGTAATTGCGCAGCTGCCGGCATAAGCTTCCAGAAGATGCTTTCTAAATCTATCTTGCTGTTCCCTTTGCACGCGCGCATACACAGCAACACGGCGGCGATCATCGTCCGAGATCTTAAGATCATCAAGTTGCTTCTTCTCGTCTTCAGTTAGCACGTCGGCGCCACGAAAACAGAAGCAGCCCCTGGCTTCCGTCTGTTCATTAACCGGACCATGAAGAGTGAAATAGCCAGAGACACTGTTGTAATGCTCAACGTAAGCAAGTCCTAGGATTCGATACCCACCGCTCTGATTTGGAACCATAACGCCGACGGGCACCCCGTCTTCGAGGCAGTTAAGCAGGGCCTTGTTATAACCTTGATTAACATCGGAACCTGAATGCTTTGCATATTCATAAATCCAGGTGCCGTCTTTAAGATCGATTGGCTTCTTATCCGCGTAACCGCCCTGATGGCTAGAGTGAATTGCAAGAGCGTATTTTCGACCGTTCTTGAAACTAACCCGCTGTACGGACGGCGTATATATTCCAGATTGCCTGCACAGCGGCATACCATCAGACGTACGTTCCCCCATCGGCAGGCTTTTAATCTTCTCGCCTTCGCAGGCACGATACCACTCAAGAACAGAAGCCGTATTCTCAGGAATCAGCTTGAGAGCCCGGTCAAGGCTGAGGGTCATAACATCGCACTCACGAATAAAACCGGCCACAGCCCCTCCCTCAATCAGACGCTGAGGCAATTGTGACTAGTTGACGCGTCGCAATCAAGTTTTGAACAGCCCGGCGGTCGATAGCGCAGTCAGTGAGCCAAATCAGATAGAATGCGTCGCTTTCATTTCAAGGTATTCACTTGCGCTCATTCCGCCATATGCCTTATCGGGCGCATGGATCCAATCCGCGATCGCCTCTGCCCCACCGGCATGGTAAACACGCGCGGTTTCCGTGCAGATGGCAACCGCGCTAAGCCCGTCATCGCTATATTCGTCAGCCGCCGCGCAAGCGTCCTCCCACGTCGCTGGGACACCAACGATAATGGCGTCGCGAATGGTTGGCCCCAAAGAGTGTAAGCGGCTTTTCTCGAGTGTTACGTACATGGAGACCCCCTTTTTATCCCAAATGCAGCTGCGCAAGTCCTTTAAACTCCACGCCTAAAGATAGGCTACAACGATCCAGTCACTCCGAACTCCGGCGGACTCGCACCAGGGTCCTTCTCGGCAGCTGGAAAACCGGGGGTTCTCTGTGGGGCGAAGGGGTGAGTCCAATGAAATGAGCCGTTCTCTGTACAGAGAACGGCTCGGATTACGGATTTGCCACAGAGAACGGC
>CAVDXJ010000092.1:0-6302 GCA_963612765.1 Oscillospiraceae bacterium | reverse complement strand
GCTTGACCAGGGCGACCTTGGCCCACTGCTCGTCCTCGGTGAGCTTGTTGCCGCATTCGCACGAGGCGAAGCCGCACTGCGGGGAGAGGTAGAGGTTCTCCAACGGCACGTACTTGGCGGCCTCGTTGATGCGCTGGACGAGAAGCTCCTCTTCCTCAAGGCCAGGCTGCTTAGAGGTCACCAGGCCAAGCACGACCTTCTTGCCCTCGGCTACGTGGGCCAAAGGTTCGAAGCCGCCTGCGCGCGGGGTATCGAACTCCAGGTAGAAGGCGTCGACGTTCTCGTTTGCAAACAGATACGGCGCGATGGGGTCGTAGCCGCCCTCGAAGGCGTAGGTCGAGTGGTAGTTGCCGCGGCAGACGTGCGTGGTGATCACCAGGTCGTCGGGCTTGCCCTCGATGGCCAGGTTGTTGAGACGAACGCCCAGCTCGCTGACCTTCTGGATGTCGACGGGTTGCATGCCGGTCTTGGTTACGAAGTCGGTGTCGCAGTAGATGCCCCAGGTGCAGTCGTCAAACTGGATGTTGCGGCAGCCGGCGGCGTAGAGCTCGGCGATCACGGTGCGGTAAGCGGCGGCGATGTCTTGGATCAAGGCCTCGTCGTCGGCGTAGACGGCGCGTAGGCTCTCGACCTGGCCGTCGCAGCGGTCAAGCACGACCTCCGAGTAGGTCTGCACGGGGGCCGGCATGGTCTGGCGGGCAACGACGCCGTCTTCCTCAAGCGCCTTCACGAACTTGAAGTGCTCGACAAAGGGGTGGTTCTCGCCGCTGATCTTAGCCCTGACGACGGCGGTATCGGCCGTGGTCTCCTCGTCGTGGAACATATAGCCCTGGCGTGCGGCCGCGCGCTCGATGCCGCCCAGCCCCCACATAAAGTCCAGGTGCCAGTAGCTGCGACGGAACTCGCCGTCGGTGATCACGTGCAGGCCGGCCGCTTTCTGCTTGGCGACGAGGTCGCGGATGGCCTCGTCCTCGACGGCCTTCAGGGCGGCGGCGTCGATCGTGCCGTCCGCAAAGTCGTGGCGGGCCTGGTGCAGCACGTCGGGGCGTAAGAAGCTGCCGACGACGTCGTAGCGGAACGGGGCATTGTGGGTGTAGGGCATTTTAGACTCCTTCGGACGGTCAATTTGACGCCATTGAGTCTGACAGACCCGCGATTCATAGAGAACTATCGGATAACTATGTGTTTCCATAGTTATTGGCTATATCTTAGAAGTTCGTTAATCGTCGACGGCCGTGCAACGCTTAACGAAGGTCCAAGGTCAAATTCCCTATTGTGACGGAGGAAATCGCTTCTTCGCCGACAACGCGATCCAAGAAGAACGACTTTGCCAGGGTGTATTCGTCGGAGCCTTTCTTGCTGTGAACGCTAAAGGATTCGGCTTGCCACGAATCTCCGTCGCGGTATTGAACCGATATGGGGATGTCTCTGAGCTCGACCCAGTCGTTGCTGCCGGAATACACGACTTCGATGGCCAAAGGGGATACGCGAACCTGCTCTACCAGGATTTCCTTCTCCCCAAAAGATGCTCGTTCATCGCAGGTATAGACGCTTGTTGCGTCGCGGTAGGCGAGCTTGAATTTGAAGCTCCATGTCCCCGATGCCAATAGGCGGGTAGCGCCGTCATCCTCGCTGTTTACAGCCTGAAGCCCTCGAAGAGTGACGCGCGCGCTCTTGCCTATAAGACTGTCTCCGTCTCGTGTTCTTAGATGCTGCAGCTGGACGTATTGAATCTTCCCGTCGCCGGGTTCCGAATCGTAGAAATAACCCGCTCCCTCTTCCGCCTCGACTCCGTCGACCTCAAGTCCGGATGAACCGCTGAACGAAATCGGATACTTTCCGTCCGCGTTCTTCTGGGCGATGCTTTCCAAAGAAACGCCGTCTTCTCGCTCTAGGGTATAAATAACCGCGACGTTGTTTGCGTCTCCGAGCAGCGAATCGCAGGTTATCCGGATGCCGTCATCGGTTGAGGACGCGCCTACCGGTTTGCCGATGTCGCCAACGATTTCAGTGTCTGCCGGAGCCCCATAGAAGACATCCTCGATCGCGCTGACTGCTGGCTTTCCGCCGGTCATCGCATGAACGGCTGCCGTGCTCGCCACGAGCACGGATAAAACCGCAATGGCCGCAGCCGCTCGCCTTAAACTATTATTTCGTCCCCTGATGGCGCGCAGCGGAGGCCTTCGAGTCTTTGGGGCGTCGACTTTCCTCGCTTCACCGAGGTTTTCCTCTTCGTCGAGCCTCGCGTCGATTCGCTCCGCTATGCGGTTCTTCTCCTCATCCGTGAGGTGAAGCTCGCCAATCTCCTTGCGGTACCGACTGAACACATCACGCATTTCTGACCTCCTCGAGCATGGGGCGGAGCTTCTTTCGGGCACGGCTAAGACGAATCGAAACCGCTGCTTGCGAGCACCCTAAAACATGAGCGATTTCCCTGATGCTTTGCTCTTCGTAGTAATGGAGATAGATCACTTCTCGGTAAGCAACCGGCAGCTTCATGACGTAGGGGAGAACCGCGTCCGGGAGTTCGAAGCTGCTTTCCTGTTCGACGCTGTCATGCGGCGTGGAAGGTTCGGGCGTGTCGTCGAGGTCGAGCACGATGTGGCTCGCTCGGGTCCTTAGGAGGTCTTTGCAGGCATTGATGGCCACGCGGATGATCCAGTTGCGCTCATGGTCCGAGCTCTTGAATGGCTCTTGGCGCTGAATGAGCTTGATAAACACCTCTTGGCAGATGTCCTCAACGTCTGCTTTTGACCCCAGATAGGTGTAGCTCACCCGATAAATCAGGTCCGCATACTCCTCTACAAGTCTTTTTGTGAGTTCGCGCACCATCGTCTCCAATCAAACCATCTAAACAGAGTACGTTTCAGCTGGGATTGACCTATCACTCCTTCTGCCGTTCATCGCGGCAAATCCACCGTTTGCGCACAAGAAGAAAGAAATGCGGCGTGTCTTGCGTATCAGAGGAAACGGCCTGCTGCGCAGCGGCTATCGGTTAATTCGAGTGAAGGGACATGACAATGAAGCTTCAAAGAAGAACGGCAGGAGCTATTGCAATGCTTGGACTGGCTTTTTCGTTGATGTGGGCGCCGTGTTCGGCGTTGGCGGAAGAGTACAGTGGCTCGGTGACTATGAGCGGGGACCGATCCGGTGCGGTTCCGGTGACGATCAAAACGGTCGAGTACGGTGCGAGTTGGGACTATGGCTCCATACCTTTCGTTCACGGTTGGTCGAATCTGATGTCGGGCAGCAGATGGCATAGTTCAACGGTGACCGCTGGCGGCAATAGCTCCTATGACAAGCAGGGGCCTGGAGTTCAGTCCAAGGCCGAATTGTGGCTGAACGCCTTTTCGACGTATTCCGCGTATTACAACATCTGGTAGTTAACTGTTGCCCGCGGGTCGCGCAGCCGCGAACGGCGCGGCCCGCGGGCGATTATGGGGGAGGTGGGCCGATGCGCGCGAAGGCTGAGCTTTGCGTTGTTTGTGCCGTCGGCATGATACTCGCAACAGCGGCGGCATTCCTGTATGCCGACTACGCCGATCAAACGAGAGTATCCCAGGTTCTCGACGGGCCGTATTCCCTTGCCGTTCAAGTGGCGCAGGGTACCCGCGATTCCGGGGATGTCATGCGCGGCCTCAAAGATATCGCCAATACTGCGCACGTCTCCGTCCTATGGAGAGAGGCGCGTGTTTTGAACGACGGCTCGTCGCAGACGGTTTGGCGAGGTTATATCGACCGCGATACGTTTCCGGCCGATCGTCTCATGTTGACGGACGGTCGCCTGCCAACGAAAGCGGGGGAATATGCAGAGACGGAGAGAACGGGCGAAACGCTGCAAGTCGGCTTGATGTATTCATTTTCCCGATCCTCGCATGTGCGTTTGGAGGTGGCCGACGATGATGGGACGCTTCCGACGACCTGCGTCTTGAGAGTCGTGTCAACGGCTCCTTTCGAGGGCCAGGATGTGCGCGCGGCTATTGCGACTGCGTTTGGGGTTGAGACCGATCGGCTGGACGATCAGAGGGTGCACGAAGAGGTGATTGCCGGCGGCGGGATCGTCCTTTTGGCTTTAGCGGGTGTGGGGTTTTGCCTTCTGTACCTGCTTCTTGTTGCCTCAACCTGCGTGTCTCAAAGCAAACTCGTCGGCATTCAAAAAATGCTCGGCTGGTCCCGACGGACGATATTGGCCCAAATCTGCTGCCCCGGAATCGTCACGCAAATCTCGACGGGCCTACTCCTCTATTTTGCGATAAGCGCAATAAAAGGGCCCCTGCCCGTGACGATCTTTCGGATTATTCTAGCCGCGCAGACCGCAATGCTCATCTCGATGAGTGCGGCGGGGCTCGTGGCCGCGTCAATCGCGGTGCACGTCCCTGTCGCCGGGTCGCTCAAGAGGGGTCTTTCGCTCAGGGCACCCCTCGCGGCGGGCGCATTGCTCCAAGCCCTTGTCCTGTTGAGTATCGCGGCATTTTGCGGGGTCGCTTCCCCCTCGATCGAAGAGACCCTTGCAAGATGGAGTAATTTCGGTGCGTGGGAGAAGGTGGGCTCCGCATACGTCATCGCGAGCATGTCGAATACCGACGGGTTTTACTCGTATGTGACCACGGGCGACGCCTTGTACCTGGAGAAGTTTTCCAATCTCTATGATTATCTCGACGAAGAGTATGGAGCCCTTTACACCGATTGCCACGATCTTGGCAATAGTCAGTGCCTTGACGTGAACTCAAATTACCTGAAAGCTACGGGGCTGGTCGACGAAGCGGGAGATGCGATCACCGTCGACGACGACTCCTCCGCGCCGCTCGTGATTCTCCCTTCATCGCTGACGGAAGACCAGAAGAGCGCCGCTCTTGAGGAAGCGGAGGCATACCTGGAGAGCTGCGCCTCTGCCGAGCGTTCGCTTATGGGTCGCCAAGACAACGCGTCTGACGGAACGGTTGAGCTAACGACGGCAACTTACACGGGTCACATCTCGGTGTTCGCCTTTGATGGGCGGTCGACCGATTCGGACGGGGGGATGGTGGACGACCCGGTGCTCATTGTGTTTCCCAGGCTCGGCATGCCGAAATTCTTGAAATCGGGTCTTATGCAGACCGGTGCCGGAGCGGTTGTTCGGCTCCCAATCGACCAGGCGACCGCTGAGGGTCTCGAAGAATGGCTTATTCAGAACGGTTTCGCTGATGAGCACATCAAGCTCGCCCCTTTCAGCTCGGCGATATTGGAGGAGCTGGCTCAGATGAGGAGCTCTTCCATGACTATGGCCTTGATTCTCCTGACAATCTTGGTGATGTGTTGCGTTGCGGGTGCCATGCTGGCGAGGCTTCTTGTCTATGCGAGGGGGAGGGAGATTGCCGTGGAACGGTTGCTTGGCTGGAGCGGATTCGCCTGCTATGAGCGTGAGGCCAAACTGGCTATCGGGCTTTTCTGCTTGTATTGCGGGGTGCTCGCGGTGATGGGCTGCGGCGCTGCCGCCTGGGCGGCAGCCTTAGCCGCTTTTCTGTTATGGGGTTTGGTTTGCGCGGCGTGCTTGAGCGCGCGGGAGCGCGCGGCAGTTGCCGATGCCTTGAAGGGGGCGTGACGGATATGGGGATGACGCCTGTAGGAAAACCGCTGATAAGGGCGACGGGAATCGCAAAGGGCTTTGGTGGCGGCAGGGTTTTAGATGGCGTGGATATTGAGCTGAGGGGCGGTGAGCTCGTCGCCGTGCAAGGTCCCTCCGGGTGTGGAAAGACAACTCTCTTGAATATTCTCGGGCTTCTCGATGACCCTGACTCTGGAGAGCTCGAGATCGTCGGGGCCACGGCCCCAAAGGCGGGGACGCCGGCGGCGTCTAAGGCCATTCGCGAGCACATAAGCTATTTGTTCCAGAGTTTTGCGCTGGTGGAGAGCCTGACGGTTGAGGAGAACAACATGATGGCGCTCCGTTATGTGCGCATGCCAAAGGCCTCGAGGCGAGCTTTGGTTGCCAAGGCGCTGAGAAGAGTGGGGCTGGAGGAGTGCCGGGGAAAGAAGATCTGTGAGCTCTCGGGCGGCGAGCAGCAGCGCGTGGCCTTGGCCCGCGCGATGGTAAAACCGGGCGAGATCATCTTGGCGGACGAGCCGACGGGCTCGCTCGATCCGAAAAACCGGGATTTGGTCGTTGGAGTGATGAGAAGGATGGCGGACGTGGGTAAAGGGGTTCTCGTCGTGACGCACGATGACCACGTGGCGCGGCGTTGCGACCGGATTATCCAGTTGTAGCTTGACGACCTGCCGGATTCCGGAAAGGCTCTCGACGGTCCGCCACGTAGGTGCGCAGG
>CAVDXJ010000091.1:0-6324 GCA_963612765.1 Oscillospiraceae bacterium | reverse complement strand
GTCGCCGCCGACGCACTACTCTGCGGCGCTGCCTGCCAACGGACGCCGCATCGCGGGAAATAGCGTCGCCGCGGCCAGCGCCACGCCCACCGCCGCGATGCCCGCGCCCACGTACCCGATGCCGCCGATGGCTCCGCGGGCCACCACGGCCCCGCCGATCGCCGTGCCGCAGCCAATGCCCAAGTTAAAGAGACCCGAGAAGATCGACATAGCAACCGCGCTGGCATCGGCCGAGGTGAAGTCGATGATCTGCGACTGGAAGGCAACGTTAAAGGCCGTGGCGCAAAGGCCCCACAGCACACAAACCGCAAAGACCAGGGCTGGGGCCGCGGCGCTCACGCGCATCAACGCCAGCGACGCCGCCACGCCCGCGAGCATCACGGCCAAAAAGCCTCGGCGGTGGCCGTCGTAAAAGCGTGTGAACGAGGCCGAGCCCAGAAGCCCCGCGCAGCCAAAACAGGTAAGCGCCATCGTGATCAAGCCGGCGTCCATTCCGGCAACCTGCTGCAGGTACGGCTCGATGTAGCTGTAACCAACGTAGTAGCCGGTGGCCATAAAAATCGTAACCGCATACAGCGAGACCAGCGGGCGGTTGCGCATAAGGGCAGGTAGCTCGCGCAAGCTAAAGGGCTCGCCGGCGGACATAGGCGGTAAAACGACGGCCTGGTAGATAAGCACGGCCACGGCCACGGCTCCTACCACGCAAAACGTCATGCGCCAACCCACGGCCAGGCCGATCGCTCGGCCCAGCGGCAGGCCAAAAATCTGCGCGATCGACGATCCCGTGGCCACCATCGAAAGCGCCAGCGACGAGTGCCTCGCGTCGACCAGTCGCGCGGCCATCACCGCCGCGATGGACCAAAAGACAGCGTGCGCCGCGGCCACTACCAGGCGCGCGATCACCAAGATGGGATAGGTGGGCGCCACGGCCGAGAGAAACTGCCCCGCCGCAAAGACCGCCACCACGCACAACAGCAGCCGCTTGAACTCGATCCGCGACGCCGCAACCATAAGCGGCAGCGACAGCAGCATGACGCCCCACGCATAGACAGATATCATCACGCCCGCCGTCGATTCGCTAATCGCAAAGGACCCCGCGATGTCGGTCAGCAGGCCAATGGGCATGAACTCCGAGGTATTGAACACAAACGCCGCGCACGTAAGCCCCAAAAGCGGCAACCATTGCCGCAGCGTAACGCTGTTGTCTCCCAAAACCGTGCCTCGTTTTCGTCAGTGTTTCTCGATGCAAATGTGCGCAATTATAGCGCGGTATCCCCATCGCTCTTACGCTAGACTATGGAGCCGCACGCGAATCCATCGAGAAAGGTCCACCGTGGACATCGAGTATCTCCTGTTACTACAACAATTTCGCGAGGCGACGGGCGACGTCTTGTCGCCCTTCATGAACGAGGTGAGCAAGATCGCCGTCAGCGAGCTGCCCATCCTTCTCATCTGCTTCGTCTACTGGGCTTTCGACCGGCGCGCCGGGCGTCGCTTGATTGGCGGCGCGGCCTTCTCGCTGTTCATCAACGGCCTGCTTAAGCTGGTCTTTTGCGTTTATCGCCCCTGGATCAGGGACAGCCGCGTGTTGCCGTACAGCGACTCGATATCCGCGGCGACGGGCTATTCCTTCCCCAGCGGGCACTCGACCTGGGCGACGTCGAACTTCGGCGGCGTGGGCGCCTGGCTGTGGAAAAACGGCCGCCGCATCATAAGCGCGCTGTTGTGGGTGTTCGTGGCCCTGGTGCTGTTCTCCCGTAACTACCTGGGCGTTCACACGCCGCAAGACGTCATCGTGGGTTTCGCCGCGACGCTGTTGGCGATGTGGGCCGTCTGCAAGCTGGAGGACTGGACCGACGCCGACCCCAGCCGCGACCTGCCCATTCTTATCGGCGGCCTGGTGCTGGTCGTTGCGGCGGGAGCGTTCTTCATGCTTAAGCCCTACCCCATGGACTACGCGGCCGACGGCTCGCTGATCGTGGACCCGGCCAAGATGATCAACGACTCGTTCCAAGGCCTCGGCTACCTGGGCAGCTATGTCGTGTGCCGCTACATCGAGCGCCGCGGGTTCGATTTCGATCGCGAGTACACCGGCCGCAGCCGCATCATCGCCGCCATCGTGGCGCTGCTGCCGCTCGAGGCCTGGCTGCAATTCTGGGTGTTCGGTCCCGGACACCAGGTCGAGAGAGCCGTGCGCTACACCCTCATGTACGTCGGCATTCCCCTCTACGCGCTGGTCATCGTCCCTGTCGTGTTGGGCCTCGTTGCACGCCTCCGCGCCAAGAAGTAGAACCACGGCGACAAGCCCCGCCTAATAGGGCTCACCGAATCTTTTTTGCGATATTGGGAACCAGTCCACGGGATTGGCGAGTAGACCCCGGTTTTAACCGATTGCCAACTGGGGTTTTGCGGCGAGAAACGCCGGTCTACTCGCCAAATCGCCAGACTGGTTCCCAATATCGTATTTTTTGTACCGCGCAGCCTGCGACAGCCTCCTAGCCGTGCACCTCGACGGCCTTCTTCCGGCGGTCAAGCGCCTCGGCAAGCACCTGGGGCGGTCAGGCGATATTTATACGCTCGAAGCCATCGCTGCACTCGCCAACCGGGGTTTGTGGCGAGAAACGCCCGGCTACTCGCTGGGTCGCCGGATTGCCGCCATTTTTCGTGTTTTTTGATTTGGGCGCTACCATAAGGGCAGCAAAACGACGCCCGCGCGACGGCACAAACGGGAGGTTCCAAGATGAAACGGTCGTCCTTTGTGGTCCCGAGCCCCTACATCGCGGGCTACCTCAACGACTTCGAGGACCTGGTGGCCAGCTACGACGTCGAGGCCCGCGAGTACCGCGCCGGCGAGCTGCTCACGCGCCCCGGCCGCATCAACAACACGGCCTTCTTTGTGCGCCGCGGCCTGTTTCGCTTCTCGGTGCGCCACGACGCCGGCGAGAAATCCCTCAACATCTTTGGCGAGGGCACGATGTTTCCCGTGGGCGTTGAGCTGCACGAATACTGGATGGAGTACGAGATGGTCATGCGCGCTGTGACTGACCTTTCGGTCTACGCCATGCCCTACCCCACCCTCAGGCGCATCGTGCAAGAAAACGGCGACTTTGCGGGCGAGCTCATGCGCGAGAACTGCGACTTTATTGGATACCTGCTGATGGACTCGGTAAACCAGGCCTTCGAGCCCTGCCTCTCGCGCCTGGCCGACATCCTCTACCTGTACGTGACCAAGGTCGAGACGGCATCCGGCGGCGTGGTGGCCCTTACCCAATCCGAGCTGGCCGGCTTCGCTGGCGCCTCGAAAGCCCAGTTCGAGCGGTCGCTGCAGGTCCTGCGCAAAGAAGGCGCGATCGAGACCGGTCGCGGCAGCGTGACCGTCCTAGACCGCGCGAAGCTGCTGGCGCACTGCTCGCTGGGGCTGCAGCAAAGCGTGTAGCCGAGAAGCACGCTGCGAACTTCTCGCCATTTTGCCCGTCGTTACCCTCAAATGAGGAAGACGGCCCAGCAGGCTCCGCCGTACCCTCTCCCCAACGTCAAACCCCGTGAGAGAGGGCACGCAATGGCATACGAGAAGCTCTTCGAACCGCTGCGCATCGGCACGCTTGAGGTCAAGAACCGCATGGTCGTCTCGGCGATGGTGACCAACTACTGCACCCCCGACGGCCTGGCCACCGAGAAGTACCTGGCCTACCACGAGCACAAGGCCCGCGGCGGCTGGGGCCTGATCATCACCGAGGACTACGTCGTGAACCCGCACGCCGGCGGCTTTGTACGCCTGCCCGGCCTGTACAACGACGCCCAGGTAGAGAGCCATGCCGAGTTGTGCCGCCGCGTCCACGCCGCAGGCGGGGCGATCGCCGCGCAGATCTACCACGCCGGTCGCGAGACCCGCAGCGAGGTGACCGGCGAGCAGATCGTTGGCCCCTCGGCCCTGCGCGAGCCCTCGATGCCCGAGACCCCGCGTGAGCTCACCGTCGACGAGATCCACGCCCTGGTGGCCGACTTCGCCCGCGCCGCCGCCAACGCCCAGCGCGCCGGCTTCGACGCCGTCGAGGTCCACGGCGCGCACGGCTACCTGGTGGGTGCCTTTGCCTCGCCGTTTTCCAACAAGCGCGTGGACGAGTACGGCGGCAGCACCCGCAACCGCAGCCGCTTTGCCTGTGAGATTATCCGCGCGATCAAGGAGGCCTGCGGCGCCGGCTTCCCCGTCATTTACCGCATGAGCGCCAACGAGTATGTGGACGGCGGCCTTGAGCTGGGCGAATCTAAGGTCCTGGCCCGCCTGGTCCAGGAGGCCGGCGCCGACGCGATCCACGTCTCGCAGGGCGTCTACTGCTCGACGCAGCACATCATCCCGCCCGCGTGCGTGGCGCCCGCGGCCTACGTGGACAACGCCGCCGCGATCAAGGAGACCGTGGACGTGCCCGTGATCGCCGTGGGCCGCATCAACGATGTCGACGTGGCCGAGGCCGTACTGGAATCCGGCAAGGCCGACCTGGTCACGATGGCGCGCGCGTCCCTGGCAGACCCCGAATTGCCGAAAAAAGCCCAGGAAAGCCGCCTGTGTGACGCGCACCGCTGCATCGGCTGCGTCCAGGGCTGCGCCGCCGAGTCGGGCGCCGGTCGCAACGTCCGCTGCCTGGTGAACCCGCTGACCGGCATGGAAGACGAGTACGACCTCACCCCCGTCGAGCCTGCCGACGCCAAGACCGTGCTGGTCGCGGGCGGTGGCGTGGCCGGCGCCGAGGCGGCCGTGGTCGCGGCGGCCCGCGGCCACAAGGTGACCCTCGCCGAGGCCAGCGACCACCTGGGCGGCCAGTGGCTGCCCGCCAGCGTGCCCACCGGAAAGTCCGACTTCACGTCGCTGGTTGCCTGGCAGCGCCACATGCTAGAGAAGCTCAACGTCCGCGTCCTTCTCAACACCCGCGTCGACCGCGAGCTGGTGGACCTCTACGCCCCCGACGTTCTGGTGGCGGCCACGGGCTCTTCTCCGTTCACGCCGGGCTTCATCCACGGCGGCGACCAGGACTTTGTTGTCTACGCGCATGACGTCTTGACCGGGGCTGCGCAGGTGAGCGGCCGCGTGGTGGTCATCGGCGGCGGCCTGGTTGGCGCCGAGACGGCCGATCTTCTCGGCCAGTCCTGCGACGTCTCGATCGTCGAGATGATGCCCGCCATCATGCGCGACGGCGAGCACTCGCCCAGCCTGTACCTTAAGGAGCGCCTGGCCAAGAACGGCGTCAAGGTCCTGACCTCGACCAAGCTGCTTGAAATCGGCGACCACCAGGTCACCTGCGAGCGCCACGGCCGCCAGATGACCATCGAGGACGTCGACTTCGTAATCATCGCCGTGGGCGTGCACCGCAACGAAGAGCTGGTAGGCGCCCTGGACGGCGTGGCCTGCCGCGTGATCGAGGTCGGCGACGCCGCCGGCGTCAAGAACGGCTACCGCGGAATCCAGGAGGGCTTCGAGGCCGGTCTGGCCATCTAAGGCAGCTCGTCGCGCCTTAAACCGGATGTGACAAATCATTTTTTGCGATATTGGGAACCAGTCCACGGGATTGGCGAGTAGACCACTTTTTTAGCCTCACGCCAACTGGGGTTTTGCGGCGAGAAACGTCGGTCTACTCGAAAAATCGCCAGACCGATTCCCAATATCGTATTTTTTGTTATACGCGGCAGCCGCAAACGCCCCACAAGCGGCCCCACCACCCAGGCGGCGCGTTTCTCGTCCCATTTGCTACACTGTCCAACAGCAATTGAAGCGCATCAAACGGCAGCGAAGCCGGCAACGGCGCAGGCGAGAAGGGCACGGGCACATCATGGCAAAGGTCAAGATCAGCGACGTCGCGCGCGAGGCCGGCGTCTCTTTGGGCACGGTGAGCAACGCCCTCAACCACCCCGAGAAGGTGCGCCCCGAGACCTTGGAGCTCATCAACAAGACCGTCAACCGCCTGGGCTTTATCCCCTCGCAGACGGCCCGCACGCTGGCCGGCGGCCAGAGCCGCGTCTTTGGCCTGGTGCTGCCGCGCCTGGACCACGGCTTTAGCCTGCAGGTGGCCAACGGCGCCCAGGCCGAGGCCCGCGCCCACGGCTACGACCTGCTCATCGCCAGCGCCGACAACGACGACGTGCTGGAGGGCCGCTACCTGCGCTACTTCATGGGCGCCCAGATGGCCGGCGTGCTGGTCCAGCCCATGGCCGCCGGCCCCACCTGGGAGCCCCCCATGGCAAAGACCCCCATCCCCACCGTCTACCTCAACGTCCACAGCGAGGCCCCCGGCGTCTACGTAGCCGCCGACAACAAGGCCGAGGGCCGTATGC
>CAVDXJ010000090.1:0-6331 GCA_963612765.1 Oscillospiraceae bacterium | reverse complement strand
GTTCTCGGGCTCTTTGGTGAGCTCGGCGGCGCTGATGTTCGCGTGCTGCTGCGGCTTGTTCTTTGTGTCCAGCCCCCAGCAGATCGCGATGGTCGAGGTGGGCCAAGGCGGCGGCGAGATGATCGGCTCGGCCTGCGTGCAGGTGGCCTTCAACGGCGGAAACGCGGTGGGCGCCCGCATTGGCCAGGCTGTCTTGGACACCGGACTGGCGTACAACTACCCCGCCCTGGCCGGCGCCCCCATTACAGCCGTGGCCGTCGCGCTGTTGTGCCTGTACGCCTGGCGCTTCGAGCGCGAGTACCACAACAGGGGCGCCGTCAAGGCATAGGCCCTTTGCGGTCTCGGACTACCTTACCGCCTAAAGAAGCCCAGGGCGATGGCACCGGGTCCCACGTGGGTGCCGATCGTGGCGCCAACGGTGTAGACGGGCAGGTCACCGGCCGGGTAGCCCTCGTTCCACAGGTCGCGAGAATCGGCGATGTACTTGTCCAGCAGCTTGCGCGAGAGACCCGCATAACCCAAGGCCAAGGGCATGGAGAAATCGATACCGCCTGCTGCCTTGACCTGCTCGTTTAGCAGGTTGCGACCGTTTTTGGAGCCGCGCGCCTTGCCCAGCACGACCACGCGGCCCTCGTCGACACTGATGACCGGCTTGATGGCCAAAAGCTCGCCCACGGCACCCGCTGCGCCCGAAATTCGGCCACCTTTGCGCAGGTATTCCAGGGTATCGAGCAAAGCCACAACATGCACGCGGTAGCGCGCGGTTTCCAACTGGTCGGCGATTTGGGCGGCCGAGAGGCCCTTCTCGGCAAGGCGGCAAGCAAGTTCAACCAAGATGCGCTCGCCAACGCAGACGTTGAGACTGTCAACCACGCGCACGTGGCCCTTGGCCTGGGACGCGGCGATCATCGCGCTTTGGTGCGTGCCCGAGAGCTTGGACGACAACGTGACGATCACGGCTTCTTCGCCCGCGGCGTACGCTCGGTCCAGGGCCTGCTCGAAGGCATAGGGGTTGACTTGGCCCGTCGTGGGCAACTCGTCGCTTTCGACCAGCAGCTCGTAGAAGCGCTGGTGGGTGAGGTCGACGCCGTCTTGGTAGGTGGTGGCGCCAAAGGCGATAGACAGGGGCAGGACGTCGACGCCCTCAAGCTCGCCCGGCAGGATGTCGGAGCCGGAATCGGTAATGATGCGCACGGACATAAGCCCTCCTTAGATAGGGTCTTGTTTACGGCTGGGTTGTTTGAGATTGGAACGGGCGGCGCACGACGAGGCACGGGCGCCCGCCGTGCTAGCGGGAAATCCCTTTGAGCTGGGTCAACACCGCGGACATCGAGCCGTACATGACCTTGCGGTCCTCTGCTGTGAGGTCGCTGCCCGCGCGGGCCACCACGTCGGCGATGATCTGGTCGACCTCCAGCATGGCGGCAGCGCCCTTCTCGGTTAAACGGATCAAGGCGCGGTAGCGGGCGGGGGCGTCGGCAGGTTTTTCCTCTCCAACCTCAACAAAACCCTGGTCAGAGAGGCGGCTCACCACGCGCGAGACGGCAGCGCGGTCGATGTTGGCCAGGCGCGAGATCTCGGCCGAGGTCAGGCCCTCGGGATGCTTTTGCAGGTGGTAGACGCACATGAGGTCCGAGGCGCGCAGGCCAAAACGGGTCAGCTCGGCGGTCTTAATGCGCTGAATCTCTTTGTCGATGGCCGAGATCAGGCCCAGAAAGTCCTCGAAGCGCTCCTCTAGCACAGGGATCTCCTTGCGGTCGCAGATGTTGACGGGTCAATATTAGGCGGTCGCATGTTGAGCTGTCAACATCTATTCGAGGTTTTGCAATTCTTGTGGGGAGGCACCAAAGAGCGCCAATCAAATAATTACGAAATTGGGAATCAGTCCGACGAATCGCCGACTAGACCAGCGATTCTGACAGTTACCAACAGGCCTTTTGTCGCCAATCCTCCTCGGCTACCCGCCGAAACCCAATACGGGTTCCCAATTTCGTGATTTTTGAGATTCGCCCCCCACAGGTCGCCTTATTCCACGGCACGAACTGCGAAATCGGCGAGC
This sequence comes from Oscillospiraceae bacterium, assembly GCA_963612765.1. Lineage (GTDB taxonomy): Bacteria > Actinomycetota > Coriobacteriia > Coriobacteriales > Atopobiaceae > Paratractidigestivibacter. The sequence goes on along the minus strand of CAVDXJ010000090.1, from coordinate 4,272 downwards.
ATCGCGGGGATGTCGATACCCTGCGGGCACACCTTGGCGCAACGGCCGCAGGCCACGCAGGCCTGGGGCCGCTTTTCTGCAGGTAGACTGTCCAGGTACATGCGCGAGATGAAGTCCTTGGGCCCAGTTGACAGGTTTTGGTTGTACATCCCAAGCAGCTTGGGGATGTCCAGGCCACGCGGGCAGTACTCGGTGCAGTAGCGACAGGCCGTGCAGGGCACCGTGCCGCGGCTGCCCATCTGGTGGGCGATATCTTGCAGCGCAGAGAACTCGGCTGCGGACAGGGGCTTGTCCTCGCTAAACGTCGCGATGTTTTGCTCCATCTGCTCCATATTGGACATGCCCGAAAGCGTCACCACCACGCCGGGGACGCTTTGAACAAAACGGAAGCACCACTCGGCGTTGGAGGCGCCTGGCCGCAGGTCGCGCAGGGTCTTCTCGTATGCGGCGTCAAGATTGACCAGCTTGCCGCCGCGCACCGGCTCCATGACCCACACGGGAACGCCGTAGCCGTCGAGAAGATCCACCTTGGCACGGGCGTTTTGGAACTCCCAGTCAAAGTAGTTGAGCTGGATCTGGCAGAACTCCATATGCTGGCCGTAAGCGTCCAAGAAGCGGCGCATGCACTCCAGGCTTCCATGGGTCGAGAACCCCAGATGACGTATTCTACCCGCACGTTTTTGTTCTAGCAGATAGTCCAAGATACCGTAGGCCGGATCAAGGTAGATGTCGATGTCCTTCTCGGCAACGTTGTGGAAGAGATAGAAGTCAAAGTAGTCCAGGCCGGTACGGGCAAGCTGCCGCTCGAAAATCTGGGCCACCTTGCCAGCGTTGGCCGCGTCGTAGCCGGGGAACTTTGTTGCAACGTTGTACGTGTCGCGCGGGTGGCGGCGCAGGGCCTCGCCCGTGGCCGCCTCGGAGCAGCCGCCGTGATAGGCCCACGCGGTATCGAAGTAATTGACGCCCTGGTCAAGGGCATAGTCGACCATCTGGTTGACGGCAGCTTGGTCGATGCGGGCGTTATCGCCGTCCACCACGGGCAGGCGCATGAGACCAAAGCCCAAGGCCGATAGCTTTTCTCCCTGGAAGTCCTTGTAAAGCATGAGTCCCTCTCCCCCGCTCGTGTTAGTTTGCGACGCCAGTGCCGGCGTGCCTCCCCGCGGCCAAGTCCACGATCCGGGTGCCGTGAACCTCAGCGACGCCCAACGCCGCGGCAACCACCTGCGCGTTTGCGTACGTGATGCCGCCGCCCGGCAGAATCGTGATGCGCCCGACCGCGTGCTCGACGTAGCCGCGCAGCACGTCAAAGTTATCCTCGATGGGCGTACCCGCCGCTCCGCCGTGGGTCAAAATGCGCTCGACGCCAATGCGGGCCAGGTAATCGATGGTATCCAGGCGCTCGGTGGCTGGCAGCGAGTCAAAGGCCATATGAAAGGTAACAGCCAGCCCCTCGTCCTTGGCCAGCCCCACTAGGCGAGAAGTAAGCTCGCGGTCCAGGTGCCCGTCGCGCAGACAACCAAGAACCACGCCGTCGACGCCCAGCTTAGCCGCATGGTGCAGGTCGTCCTCCATGACACGTGCCTCCCAGGGCGCGTACTCAAAGTCGCCGCCGCGCGGCCGCACCATGCACATGACGGCCGCGTCGCGTGAATGGCACAGCTCGACCGCCGCGCGCACGACCCCGTGCGAAGGCGTCGTGCCACCAACTGCCAGGTTATCGCACAGCTCGATGCGCCGCGCCCCGGCCTCGATGGCCTTCTCAACGTGCGTGAGGTTCTCGGCGCAAAACTCGCGAAGCAGGTCGGCCATGCCCTACAGCTCCTTAATAAAGAAGTGGTCCATCGCCGTGTGGGCCGAGCCGGCCGGCTCGCAACGCCGATAGCCCAGCTTGTCGTACAAGTGAATCGCAGCCTTGAGGTTGGAGTGCGTCTCTAGGTAAAAATGCGCGTAGCCCCGCTGACGGGCGGCGTCCTCAAGCACTCCCATGAGACGCGTCCCCAGGCCGTGGCCCTTAGCAGCGTCGCTAAGGTAGAGTTTTTGCAGCTCGGCGGTGTTGTCTAGAAGGTCGAACTCGGCCAGACCGCCGCCACCCAGCACCGCGCCCGTCTCGTCTACTGCCACAAAGTAGGCGCGCTTGTCGGGCGCCGCGTCATAGAACGCGCTGAGGCGCATGAGCTCCGGGTCAAAGTAGGCCGTACCCTGAATGTCCAGGCCAAAGGCCTTGAGGTTAGCCCGAGCAATCGCGCCCATGGCCGCGTCGTCCTCCGCCGTGATGGGGCGAATCTCAATCGACGACACGCGCTACACCCCCAGGGCCTCTGCCCACGCGGCCTCTTTGAAGCCGGGGATCGAGAAGTCGTCGCCCACCAGCAAAGGCCGCTTGACCAGCATTCCGTTTGTGGCGAGAAGCTCGTAGCACTCCTCGTCGCTCATGCCCGCGTCCAGGCGCGCCTTGACGCCCAGCTCGCGATAGAGCGTGCCCGAGGTGTTGAACAGCCGACGCACCGGCAGACCGCTGCGCGCGTGGAAATCGGCCAGCTCGGCCGCGGTGGGGTTATCGACCACGATGTCGCGGTCCGCGTACTCCACGCCCTTCTCGTCCAGCCACTTCTTGGCTTTCTTGCACGTCGAGCACCGCGGGTACTCAAAAAACAACACGCTCATCCGGTGCCTTCCTTTCTCTTTTTACTCACAGATCAGGGCGACCAGCTGATCGATCTCGGCGTCTGACATGCCGGTAGAAAGCAGGTAGTCGCGGGCCGCGCCGGAGTAGTCGGCGGTCTTGTCGGCCTGGCCGTCCTCGGCCCCCGTGAGGTACTCGATGAACGCGTCGAAGTATAGCGAGACGATCGCGTCGTAGCTTTGGGGCTTGCTGGCCTTGGTGATGCCGTAGTAGTTGGCGTAGGTCTGCATGTAGTCGGCGCACATCTCGTCGTACGATGCGCCGGCCAGGGCCTCTACCAGCATGCACGCGAAGCCGGTGCGGTCCTTGCCCTCCATGCAGTGGATGTAGGTGGGACCGTCGCCGTGCAGCAGGTGGCGCATGCCGGCGGCCACGCCTTGCTTGTACACGTCACTGGAGTAGCTCGAGCTCATGGACAACGTGACCACGTGGCCCTGCTCGTAGAGGCTCTTGACATACGGCGAGTCGAAGCCCGTCGCGGCAAAGTAGGCCTGCATCTCGTCGGCAGAATCGGCCAGGTCGATGACGCAGGTGATGCCGTAGGCCTCAAGCAGACCGTCGGCATATGCCGCGCGGCCGTGGGTGTTGTCCACCGGAGAAGCGCCGCGGTACAGGTAGTTGGCCTTCAGCCGTCCGCCGGCGAGCGCGCGGAAGTTGACGAACTGCTCATTGGAGTCGTACTTCTCGCGGTCGCTGGAGTAGCTCTGACTCAGGGCCTCCTGCGTGGAGAGGTACTTGCCCTTCTCGCAAAGGGTGATGGTCACGGTGTCGCCCTCGGACAGGCCCGCCTGGTCCCACATGCCTTGGTTGTTGTAGGTGATGGCCACGTAGTCGAAGCCGGGATAGGCCACCACAACAGGCGAGCCGGTCGCGACGTAGTAGCCGTTGAAGTAGGGCACGTCGGTCAACTTCAAGCCGTTGCTAAAGGCCACGTCGACGGAGTCGCCCAGGGCATAGCCGCAGAAGTCGAACGAATCCTCGCCGGCGGAGAGCTTCACCAGGCCGTACTTCTCGTCTTTGGAGACCGACGACGTGAGCTCGAGGACCCCGGTCTTGTTCTGGGCGGACTGGTCGGCGGTCGCCGACGAGGTCGTCGTGCCCGCGGCGGCCCCGTTGCCGTTGATGGTCACGGTGCAGCCTGGCTGGGCGAGAAGGGCGGCCGAAAGGCCGATCGCCACGATAAAAGCACGGGGCAGCTTCGTGGGTCTTCTCGCCATGGGATACCTCGCATTCGTTGGGCGTGGACTGGGTCGCAAAACAACCCGGACAGCGCGCCACGGATAATCCATATTTGCTACTATAGTTCTTCTTGCTTTTGTCGCTCTACATAATCACGGGCAAAAGCGCGGCGCATCCAGAGAAAGGAATGCCATGTCTACGTACACCAAGACTTTCGACCTCAACATGTACCTCGACCAGGCCGTGACCGACGGCGTCATCACCTACCAGGGCATCGCCATCGCCACCGGCCTCATACTCACCCTTTTGGCCATCATTGCCTTCCTGCAGCTGTTCGTCATCATCGGCCGTTGGAAGACCATCAAGAAGCTCGGCGGCAACGGCTGGTCCCAGATCATCCCCATCTACAG
>CAVDXJ010000089.1:0-6365 GCA_963612765.1 Oscillospiraceae bacterium | reverse complement strand
GTCGGGCTCATAACCCGAAGGTCGTAGGTTCAAATCCTGCCCCCGCGACCATAAAGCATCTGGTAGGGACCCGAGAGGGTCCCTACTTTTTTGCGATGGCGAGAAGGTGGCAGCCGCTCGGGCGAATTAGTGTACACAAATCCGAGAATTGCCACTGACATGCGGCGATTTTCTCGCATTCCGGCGATTCATGTACACTAATCCGCCCGGTGTCGGTGACCGCTGCGCCCCTACGCGATCTCTTGTGCTGCTCTTAGAACCCAATATCGCTCGGTTCTTTTGGCTTAAGGGCCTCGATGCTTTCATTCCTTTGTATCGTGTGAGTAACGGGCGCTGAAGTTTGCACGGTCGGCCCGTAAGCACCCTCTCAGCCCGCCTAAAATGTATAGCTCTGTTCAACCTCGTTTTCTCACTATCTCCCACTTATCTTGTTAGCGGACGCATTGGAATTTTGAAGTAACAGTTTGATGCTGCGAGTACTGGTTTTATGACAAGGTCAGCCACGATAGACCTGTCGATGAAGCCCGGCGTTGGTGAGCCGGTGAGACTGAGATTCTTTGCGATGCCCGTTCCTCTGGCTGGAATATTGAGGCGATTGGTTTTCTGTTGGCGATGGATTTGGGCGGAGTTCGTGGTCCGCTTTTCGGTAAGACCGCCGCGGGAAACGCCATGCTCGCGAGCTGATTCAGTCGCGTATTCGCCTCTTTGGTCCAACCGTTTGGAGATTGATGTTGGTATAGACTTGTCCAGAATAGGATTATCCCCGGTCACATCCGGGGTGATAGATGCGGATGTCTACCATGACAACTTTGCCAGCTGGCTCCTACACCTTCGGCACGGATATCGCCCCCGGCGTCTACGTCGTTAGCTACTCCTCAGGCAAGGGCGACGTCGACTTCCGCAGGAGCTCGGAGCGCGACCGTAAGGGCGAGCCAGTCCGCGACCAACGCGACGTGAGCTTGTGGTACAACCCCGACCCGAAATGGGGGAAGGGGCTGAAACCCATCAGGTTCGAGGCGGTCAGTGGTTCAACCCTGCGCGTTGAGCCGGGTCTTGAAGTCGAAATATCCCGCGGTTTTGCGGTTGATCCACTCACTGGCAGCGCCTTGCTTATGGCTGGCTCCTACACCTTCGGCACGGATATCGCCCCCGGCGTCTACGTCGTTAGCTACTCCTCAGGCAAGGGCGACGTCGACTTCCGCAGGAGCTCGGAGCGCGACCGTAAGGGCGAGCCAGTCCGCGACCAACGCGACGTGAGCTTGTGGTACAACCCCGACCCGAAATGGGGGAAGGGGCTGAAACCCATCAGGTTCGAGGCGGTTAAAGGCTCAACCCTGACCGTGGAGCCAGGCCTTGAGGTAAAGATCGCGCGTGCGGGAATGATCGAAGTCGATGGAGACATCACGAATCAGCCCGCGTTGTCTGAAGAAGTTGGTCAAAACTCGGTATCGCTGCCTGCTGATGAGAGTAACGATAACGGCCTTAGTGATAAGGCCACGGCCAGCCGGAAGATCCTCCTGTGGACTCTACGTGCTGTTCTGGCGCGTAAGGCGGAAACCGAGTACGCCTCTGATTCGAAGTCGGGGATGAACACGCCCAATAAGGTTCCTGAGATTGTTCCTTCTACGGCTGCTCCCGACGATGCGCCAGCTGCAGCCGTTGAGCGTCAGAAGCTAATCTCCTGGGAGCGCCGTCTGCTTGATCTTTCGATGAGAAACAGGCTTCTTAACCTGAATCTCGGCGCTCGTAGCGGCTATCTTTCTCTTTCCGAACCGGACGTCACTTCGCTGTGGACCAACTATGTCGACGAGTCGTCCAGCTTCATCTTGCCCCTCCGTACCAGGCGTGACTACTTCAACGAGCTCGCGGAGTACGAGGAGTACCGCAAACATGCTGAGGCGGGCACCCTCGAGGGCCGCCGCCTACGCTCGACCCGTCCGGATGAGTTCATCCTCGGCGAAAACGAGGCTATTTCTGACCTCTCTGCCTCTGATATGCGCAAACGTCTCAAGGGTATACGTTCCCGCGCTCGCCTTCTGAGCGAGGAGCGCGGCGTAGATGCCCTCTACCTCGCTTTCGGTCTCCTTGATTGGGAGGACAAGAAGGGTAAGCGCCACAACGCGCCACTTCTGCTCGTTCCTTCCTCGTTGACCATCGCAAGGATGGCCGCACCGTATGTATTGGAGCGCACGGGGGACGATGTCGTTCACAACGTCACCCTCGGGCTGATGCTCGACAAGGACTACAACCTGCAACTTCCCGCCTATGAGCAGGGCCAGTCGTTATCCGCTTATCTCACCGCGGTGAAGAACGTCGTGTCCTCCAGGGGCTGGAAGGTTACCGAGGCTGCCGTGCTTGGCGTTTTCTCCTTCGCGACAATCAATATGTACAACGATCTCGAGAAGAACGGCGAGCTCATCATGGCCAACTCGGTTGTGAGAGTAATCTGCGGCGACCACAAGGCCGCGGCTTCTCTCGTCGCCGGCCTTACTCCCATCGAACAAATTCGAGCAAGAGACCAGAGGGAAAACCCGCTGACCGTCTCCAAGGTCGTCGACTCCGACTCCAGCCAGGGCGAGGCGGTCGCGCTTGCTGAAGCGGGCTACAGCTTCGTCCTCCAGGGCCCTCCCGGTACCGGCAAGAGCCAGACCATCACCAATGTCATTACCGGCGCGCTCGCAAATGGCAAGACCGTCCTATTCGTTTCCGAGAAGCGTGCAGCCCTCGACGTAGTCAAGCGCAGGCTCGAGGAAGCAGGGCTTGGCCAGTTTCTGTTCGTGCTCCATGACTCGGCAACCAAGAAGAAAGACGCCATCAAGGATCTCTGCGCGCAGCTGGACGAGGCCGTTTCCATCTCGACGCTCTCCCATGATACGTTGGGTAGGCTCAGCAAGTACAAGGGCACTGCCGACAAACTCGACGCATACGCCAAGGGCATCTCTGCCTCAATCCAGCCGCTGGGAACTTCTATCTGGAAGGCGTACGACCAGCTGGTCGACCTGGAGAATGCACCCAATGTCCGCTTCAAGATCGATGGCGTCGAGCGCATTGATGCGGTTGGCCTGGAGAAGATGCGCTCGTCTATCGGTTCGCTTGCCAAGGCAAGTGCGGCCCTGGGCCACATGGTCTCGGACAGCCCGTGGCGCAACGCGGAGATGGCGTGGGCCAACGAGGAGTACGTCCAAGATGCCGGCGGCGCGGCCGACAAAGCCGCTGATTCCACGGCAAGGCTGATCGCCACCTATGAGGGTGTTTCCATTAAGGCGGGGTGCGTAGTGGGCCCGTCCCTAGAGTCGGCGCAGGCTCTGGCATCCATCCTCGAGCAAATCGGTGGCGACTACGAGGACTGGGCTTTTGAGCTCGAGAACATCGGTGAGGTTCAGAGCAGCCTTGCGCTGCTTAGCGAACTGTTCGGCAGGAACGCTGACGCGCTGCGCAAGTTCGATTCCGACGTTAAGGCAGCCATCGCCGCCGGCTTCGATCTCCCTGTTGCGAGCGACTCCTTGTGGCTCGAAGACTTCGCCGCCGTGGAGAAAGCCGCGGCAGAGGTTCTTGCGAGCGACCAGTTGCTGAGCCGCTGGTCCGAGATCGGTGTCGATGCGGTCAAGAGCCGCTTTGTCGGCCTGAGGGGAAGCCTTGGGGAGATGCGCGCCCTCCGGGACGGCTTGCTGGCCACGTATGTGCCCAGCGCCCTTGGCCTGGATGCGCGCGGAATGCTCGTGAGGTTCGAGACCGAGTACACGAGCTTCTTCAAGCGCGCCTTTGGCTCCTTCAGCGAGGACATCAGTCTCTTGACGGGCTGCCGCAGACAGGTCTCCTCGCAGAAGATGACCCAGGAAGAAGCTGTCTCCATGCTCCACTCCATCTGCCAGCTTCAAGACTTGGAGCAAGACTTTTCCCTCAAGGCGTCCGAATACCAAAGAGACTTCCCGGGCGCCTTTGCGGACAAGGACACCGATTGCGAGTCCGTTGAGGCAAAGATTGGGGCGTTTGAGTCCCTGGTCGCGCTCAGGAAGGAAGCTCGCTCGCTGGGAATGGATCTTGCGAATGCCGCGGCGCCTCTCGCCGATTGCCGCGAGGCGATCGGCGACAGGTTCAAGGGCCTTCTGGAGGACTTCGCGTCCATTTTCGGGGAGCTCGAGAAGGTTTCGACTGTTATCGGCTCCGCAGATGCCGCAGGGGTATCCGATATCGCGGGTCTTCGCGCCATGGCTCCCGAGGAACGTGCCGAGGCGGCCCAAGGCCTTCGCGAGTCGATTTCCGATCTTGTATCGTCGCTCGAGGACCTGAGCGCCTACCAGCAGTTCATTGAGGCTCCAAGGGATCTGTTGGAGCTGCAGCAGGAATGCCGATCCCTTGCGGACTCCGCTGGTGAGCTGCCACGTGTTATTGACTGCAAGCGCCAGATCGAGGTCTGCGAGGACCTGGGGCTCGGCGATTTCCTGGCGGTTGCTCGAGAGTCGAGGCTCGAGCCTGGCGAGCTCCAGGATGCCTTCTTGCGGCGTTTCTATACCAGTTGGATCAACGCCCAGCTTCCCAATGCCGAGGCCGTCGCCGGCTTCCGCAAGCTGTCTCATGAGGGCACGATTGACGACTTTTGCGATGCCGACGGGCTGCTGACCGCGATGGCCCGTCAGAACGTCCTGAGAAAGCTCGTGGACGCTATGGCGCCCGCCTCGGATTCCGTGGACGCCAGAAGGCTAAGGAGGGAGGCCAACAAGCGCAGCCGCGTTATGCCCATCCGCAGGATCTTCGAGGAGATGCCCTCGCTGATCGCCCTCCTAAAACCCTGCGTGATGATGTCGCCGCTCTCGGTCAGCACTTTCCTTGAGTCGCGGTCCATCGATTTCGACTTGGTCGTCTTCGACGAGGCTTCACAGGTTTGTACCGAGAACGCCGTTGGCGCTATCTCGCGCGGCAAGCAGGTGATCATCGCGGGAGATTCCAGGCAGCTGCCGCCGACGGATTTCTTCAGCGTCGGCTCCTCCGAGGAGGATGTCGACGACGAGGAGCAGGTCGAGATCGACACGGGTGACTTCGAGTCGGTGCTCGAGGAGGCCTCGATGTTGCCGACGGTCGACCTCAAGTGGCATTACCGCAGTCGCAACGAGGGGCTGATCTCCTTCTCCAACAATGAGATCTACGAAGGCAAGCTCGTGACCTTCCCATCCAGCGGGGAGTGGCTGCGGGGTGAGGGCGTCTCATTCGAGCACGTGAGCGACGGCGTGTGGCGCGGCGCCCGCGAGGGCAACCCCATAGAGGCGCGTCGTGTGGCGGAGCTCGTCTTTGAACACTTCGCCAAGTATCCCGAGCGCTCGGTCGGCGTTATCGCCTTTGGCACCGGGCAGGCATCCTGCATAGAGGCCGAGGTCACTGCCCTGCGCGAGAAGGACCACAGGTTTGAGGCGTGGTTCGACGAGGAAAAGCCTGACGGTTTCTTTGTCAAGAGCCTCGAGAACGTCCAGGGCGACGAGCGCGATTCAATCTTCCTCAGCGTCGGCTATGCGAGGGATTGCCGTGGGGCCATGCGTATGAACTTTGGTCCCATCAACCGCGCCGGCGGCGAGAGGCGCCTCAACGTCGCGGTCACGAGGGCAAAGCATGACCTTACCCTCGTGTCGTCCATCCTCGATACGGACATCGCGCTCGGCGAGCGGGCAAGCAGGGGTCCTGTCGCGCTTCGGGACTATATCTCCTATGCCCGCAAAAGCCAGCTGCTCCATGACAACCCGGATGGTCAGCAGAGCGATGAACAGGTGGATTGCGTTGAGAGCGTGGGCATTCTCGGCTTCATCAAGTCTGCACTCGAGCGGCGCGGCTATTGCGTCGAACTCGGCGTAGGTGCTTCCAGTTGCAAGATCGACCTTGCGGTTAAGGCCGCGGCGGTGGACGGCGACTACATCGCCGGCATCGTCACCGACGGCGAGGGCTACGCCCAGACCAGGGGCGCGCGTGAGCGTGACCGAATCCGCCCCAAGATGCTCTCTGAGATGGGTTGGAACCTGTACAGGGTCTGGATTCCCGCATGGGCATCCAATCTCTCGAGAGAGCTCGAGGACCTGCTCGTCTTCGTGAGCGAGTGCGCCGCTGCTGCCGAGAAGCGTCGTGCTGAGATGCCGAGGCCTGTTGCCGCGCCTAAGGTCCCCGTTCTGCATGAGGTTGGTTCAAAGGTGCTTGAGGACGAAGTCGCCGAGGCCAAGAAGCTTGTTTGTGTAACGATCAGGGAGCCTGTGCCGACGTATGCCCCGTCTGGATCCATCGCTAAGACAGAGCCCAGGCCGGAGACTTTGCCGCTGGGGAATGGCGCCGCGCCCACGATTGAGGAGCTGGCCCTCGAGGAGGCTTCTCCGGCCGCTGCCGACGAC
>CAVDXJ010000088.1:0-6389 GCA_963612765.1 Oscillospiraceae bacterium | reverse complement strand
CTTGGCCACCCACTGGATATCAGTCATCGAGGCCCACCGCCTCGTGGCCGTACGCGGCGCGCGCCAGGTTCTGGTAGCCGCGGCGCAGGTAGGCGCGAAACTGCTCGCGCTCCTGCGGCGAGAAACCCTCGAGAAGCACGGCCTGTTGCTCATCGCAGCAGGCGTCCCATGCGGCCGCGACCTGGCGGCGGCGCGGGGTGGCGACGTACTCCTTCTTGCGGCGGTCGTTGCCGGGGCGGCTTTCAACCAGGCCCTCGCGCTCAAGGGACTCCAGCATGCGGCAGGCCGTGGCCGGGTCAAACTCAAAGAAGTCCGCGATCTCGCGTTGCGTAGCCTGGCCGTGAAGGGCCACGTAGACCACAACCTTGGGCTGGCCGGGCCCCATGCCAAGGCCGGTGATGCGCGGGCGCAGGTAGGCGCGCTGTGCCTGGAAAAGCCGGTAGATGACCATGTGGAAGTCGTAAAGCGACCGTCCGCGACGTCGTTCGTTTATCTCGGGCATTCAAAACTCCTTGCGATGCCAATAATTGCTATCGCAAGAGAGTACGCCAATTCATTGGCATGTCAAGGGTTTTCTCGCCAATAAAAACCGCCCCGGGACGTCCCGGGGCGGTCGCAGATGCAACGTTGTACTAAGCCCTAGAGCAAGCGAAGCGAGACTTCCTTGAGCTGCTTCATGCTGACCTCAGACGGGGCATCGCTCATCATGTCAGAGCCCGACGACGTCTTGGGGAACGCCATGACCTCGCGGATCGAGTCGCTGCCGGTCAAGAGCATGCACACGCGGTCGAGGCCCAGGGCAAAGCCGCCCATCGGGGGCGCGCCAAAGGCCAGGGCGTCCAACAGGAAGCCAAACTGCTCGCGCGCGCCCTCCTCGGTGAAGCCCAGCATCTTGAGGATGGCCATCTGCATCTCGGCGTTGTGGATACGCATACCGCCGCCGCCGGCCTCGAAGCCGTCCATGACAAAGTCATAGGTGTAGGAGCCCACGGCCAAGGGATCGGCCATGATCTTCTCGGGGTCGGTCTCGGTGGGCAGGGTGAAGGGCTGGTGCTCGGCCTGATAGCTCTTGGTGTCCTCGTCCCAGTGGAACAGCGGGAAGTTGACGACCCACAGGAAGTCGTGGCCCTCGCGCGGAAGCTCCAGCGCCTCGGCCATGTGACGGCGCATGCCGCCCAAGATCTCGTCGGCGGCAAGGCGGCTCTCGACGGCAAACATCACCAGGTCGCCGGGCTCAACGTCCATCTCGGCGCGCAAAGCGGCCATCTCTTCATCCGAGAAAAACTTGACGATGGGGCTGGTCACCGAGCCGTCCTCGCGGAAGGCGATGTAGGCCAGGCCCTTGGCGCCAAAGCCGGCGGCCACGTCGGCCAAGCGGTCGATCTGAGCGCGCGGCCAGAGACCCGCACCCTTGGCGTTGATGGCCTTGACGAAAGTCTTCTCGTCTGCAGCGGCGCTGGCGAACAGCTTGAACTTGGAGTTGGCGAAGATCGGCGTGACGTCGTGGAGCTCCATGCCGTAGCGGGTGTCGGGCTTGTCCGAGCCGTAGGTGTCCATGGCGTCCCAGTAGTCGATGCGGCGCAGCGGCAGCTCCATGTCGACGCCCATGGCCTTGAAGGCCTGGCCCAGGACGGTCTCGATGCAACCCATGACGTCGTCTTGGTCGACGAAGGACATCTCAACGTCGACCTGGGTGAACTCGGGCTGGCGGTCGGCGCGCAGGTCCTCGTCGCGGAAGCACTTGGCCACCTGGTAGTAGCGCTCGACGCCGCCGATCATGAGCAGCTGCTTCAAAAGCTGCGGGGACTGCGGCAGGGCGTAGAAGTGGCCCGGCTGCATGCGGGAGGGAACCAGGAAGTCGCGGGCGCCCTCGGGCGTGGACTTGAAGAGGCAGGGGGTCTCGACCTCGGTGAACTCGGCGTCGTGGAAGGCCTGGCGAATCGCGAAGGTAAGGTCGCTGCGAAGCTTGAGGTTGGCGGCCATCTTGGGACGGCGGATGTCGAGGTAGCGGTAGCGCAGGCGCACGTCCTCGGAAGTGTCCACGTGGTCCTCGATCTGGAAGGCCGGGGTCTTGGACGTGTTAAGGACCTCGAGCTCAGAGACCAGCACCTCGATGTGGCCGGTGGCGAGCTTCTCGTTGTCCTGGCCCTCGGGACGCTCGCGCACGGTGCCGGTGACCTTGATGGGCCACTCGGAGCGCACGTCCTCGGCCGCGTGGAACGCGGTGCCGCCGGAGTGCTCGGGGTCAAACGAGATCTGCGTCACGCCCGCGCGGTCGCGCAGGTCGATGAAGATGAGGCCGCCGTGATCGCGGCGGTGCCAAACCCAACCGGTGAGGGTGACGACCTCGCCGATGTTCTCGGCGCGAAGCTCGCCGCAGGTGTGGGTGTGCATGGAGAAGGGCATCTGAATCCTTTCGTCTTTGCTGTCCCGTGCCGTGACGGACAGCCAAACTGCAAGACGGCGCCGGGGCGTAGACGGCACCTCGGCACACGGCTTTGGGATTGTACTACGCAAACAAGCCGCAAGTCGGCGGCAGTGTTAAGCTGAATCCAATCTGCAACAGAAAGGGATGCGCGCTCCATGGCATATCAAACGGTCGTCTTTGACCTTGACGGAACCCTGCTGGATACCCTCGAGGATCTCTACCTCAGCGTCAACCGCGCCTTGGAGGCCCACGGTCTGCCGAGAAGGTCGCGCGACGAGGTGCGCCTGGCCACGGGAAACGGCATCGCGCGGCTTATCAGGATCTGCGTGGGCGAGGCCTGCGACCAGGCTTTATACGAGAAGGTCTTTGCCGATTTCAAAGCCGATTACGCGGCGCACTCCATGGACCACACGGCGCCCTATGCGGGGGTGCCGCAGCTCATCGAGGTGCTGAAGGCGGCCGGCGTACGCGTGGCCGTTGTGTCCAACAAGGCCGACTTCGCCGTACAGACCATCATCAACGACACCTTCCCCGGCGTCTTTGACTGCGTCATGGGAGAAAACGAGGCCGCGGGCATCCGCAAGAAGCCGGCGCCCGACATGGTATGGGCCGCGCTTGAGCGCATGGGCGTCTCGGCCGCGGCGGGCGACTTCGTCTACGTTGGCGACTCGGAGGTCGACCTCGCAACGGCCGCAAACCTGGGGTGTCCCTGCATAACGTGCACCTGGGGCTTCCGCGACGCCTCGTGGCTTGTCTCGCAGGGAGCAAAGACGCTGGTAAACACACCGGAAGAGCTTCTCGCCGCGCTTCTTGGCTAGGCGGCGGGACGCTGCAGCCGGCCGCTCTCCCCTGCCCCGGCGACTGCCACTGGCCGGGCCAAGCTCGCGCTTACCGTACAAATCCAAAACATGCGTCTAACTTTTGGCCGAGCGGGTTATATTCTTCCTATCGCCAGACTGGTTGTTCGACAGAAAGGAACTGCCATGGGTAAGAAAGCCGCAGAGGCCCTCGACATCAATTACGACGAGCTCGCCGAATACCTGCACTGTAACCACTCGGTTTACATGAAGATCGATTCATCGATTTATTACCTTACCGACGTGAATTACGAGTCCTGGCGCGCCCAGGACACCAGCCGTCGCAACGAGAAGAACCACTTTGTCGACTGCTCCGAGCTGGTTCCCACGGTGGACGAGTTCCTGGCCCTGGCCTTTGTCAACGGCAAGACCATCAAGGACGTCTTCGACCACGCCACGTTCTACGCCTCTTTGTCCGGCGAGAAGGACTGACAAAGCACCCCAACCGGCGCCTCAATCGCAGCCCAAAGGCCGCCCGCCCCGCGCGAGCGGCCTTTTCTTATGGCTTAAGAGGGTAGCCAAAACTAAAATCGACGAAAGACGGGCGCACTAGCGGCCACCCGTTGAGTAACCTAAGCCGTCAGCCAACAAAATCGCAGGTCATTTGAGTTCAACTCCGCTGAATCACCGTCGACTAGCAAGACTGCGCCCGTCTTTCGCATTTTTAGTTTCACGGCAAGGAAGGCCAGCCGCCGCGCAACACTGCGGGCGGGGACGCGCGCTGCGCATGGTAAGATGGGCCAGTCGACCTACTGGGAAACAGGTCGCGGAGAGGGAGAGCTGCCGGTCAACGCGACCCGGCAGCTCTTTTTACTCACGAGACACCTTGCCCCCTAACCCAAGCGCAAGACGACGTCCTTGGAAGTCTTATAGGTGAGAAGGAAATAACCGCCGTAAAGAACCACCACAAAGCCTGCAGTCACCACAAAAGAGCTGGTAGCGACGTTATTTAGCAGCGAGGCCAGGGTGTCGTTGACCACGTAGAGGGCACACGTCGCGTGGGCCAGGGCCACCACCAGAGGGAACAGGAAGTAGACCCCGATCTGGGCGAGAAGGGCGCGGCGGACGTCGCGGGGGTCTGCACCCAGCTGGGACAGCACGCGGTAACGGCCCGCATTGTCCGAGGCCTCGCTGAGCTGTTGCAAGGCCAGAACCGAGGCGCAGCTGATCAACAGGACGAGGCCGATGTATGCGGCCAGGTAGCTCATGACAGCGCTGAGCCCTGTCGACTGGTCGGCCAGCTCAAGGGCCGAGTAGGTGTTAGAAACGGGCCAGCTTGAGACGGCGCTCTCGTCGCCATCTTCCGCGTACGAAAACGGGGCCATGTAATTGGCAACGGCCTGGCGAAACTTCTGGTCGACGTCTTGGCGTGCCCCGTTGTAGTTGACGTCCACGTAAACGATCCAGCTCTCCAGGCCCACATCGTCAATCAGACTGTCTGGCACGATGAAAGTCGCGTAACAAGAGGATCCCAGGTAGTTATACATGGTCTCGCTAACCAGGGTGTTGCCAGGGCGAAGCGCGCGGCCCAGCACGTCGACCGTCTCGTGCTGCTCGAAGAACGCCTTCCAAAAGGCGGAGAAGGACTGGTTGTCGCACCACACCAGGCAGCCATCCTGCACCAGGTCAACGGGCTCTTCTCCGCGCAGGCGGCGCAGGGAGTTGTAGTCAGAAAGACGCACGAGGGAGACGGGGCTGCCGCTGGTCTGGAAGCCTAAGGCGACCGTGGCGTCGTCGCGGGAGTAGGTGGTGGGGCCATAGATGTCACCCAAGGTAAAGGCCTTCTCGCCGTCTTGTGCCAGGTAGACGCGCACCTGAGCCGCATCGGCGACCATCTGGTCCCAACCGGCAACGCCGGCCTCCAACGCCGCCAGGGCATCGCCGCCGTACTGGCTCGCGGCTTGGCGCGAGGCCTCCCCCACCGAGACGCCCGTAAGCGAGATATCGTAGGCCACACCATGCTCTACCAGCGAGTTCACGGCGTGCGCCACCGAGAAACCGGTACAGATGCCGCACATTGCCAAGAAGAGCATCGCGCAAACCATCGAGACCGAGACCCAGGCGGTGTTGACCTTGGCCGCGATCTGACGCAGGACAAACATGTTGAGTCCACGCAGGTAGAAGTGCTTGTTTGCTTGCGAGGCCAGCAAAAGAAAACCGGAAGCCGAGAAGAACAGCAGCGCCGTGCCCACGCTCACCAGGGCGCAGGCCCAGTAGAAATCGGAACCCAGGACCATCATGCCGCCGCGAACCAGCAGGTAGTAGGCCACGCCGATCAGCGCCACGGCCACGACAAAGCACACGGCGCACAACGGCATGCTGCGCAAGCGGACCTTCTCGCTTCTCTTCTCTCCGTAAATGAGGTCTACCAGGCGATACCTCGACACCAGGGCAACGTCAAAGACCAGCGAGACCGCAAAGATCGCCGCAAAGCATGCCACCGTCTTTGCGCAGGAAGTGGCCGAGAAGAGAAACGCGAAGCCCTTGACCGTGGTGTTGAACAGGCGCGCCGTGACATAGAGCAGAAGCTGCGAGAGAAGCGCGCCCGCGGCAAAGCCCACGACCAAGGCGAGAAGACCCACGAACAGGGTCTCCATCACGATGATGCGCGCCACTTGCGTGCGGCTCATGCCCAGCGTGAGGTAGATGCCAAACTCGCGCTTGCGGCGGCGAATCAAGAATCGGTTAGCGTAGACGACGAGAAAGCCAAGGACCAGCGCGACAAAGACCGACATGGTGTCGAGCAGGCTAAAGAGCGTCTCGACACTGATGCGCTGGTCGCCGGTGAGCGAGAGGACAGCAGTTTGATATTTGATGGAGTCAAAGGAGTAGAAGACGCAGACGCCGATCATAAGGGTCACGAAGAAGATCGAGAAATCTTTGATGGAGCGCCTGACGTTTCCCGCGGCGATCTTAACGAGCATCGCCCACCTCCCCGCCCAGGAAACTGACGGTGTCCATGATCTCGTCGAAAAAGGCGGCGCGGGTCTTTTGGCCGCGGAAAAGCTCGCTCCACAGGCGACCGTCCTTGATGAAGATCACGCGGGTGGCAAAGCTCGCGGCAAACGAGTCATGGGTCACCATGATGATCGTGGCGCCGTCGC
>CAVDXJ010000087.1:0-6448 GCA_963612765.1 Oscillospiraceae bacterium | reverse complement strand
CTTTATTGGTCCTGGTGTGCCTGGTGATCGCCGCGGTCATGGCGCTTAACGTTGGGTTTTGGGGCTTTCTTGTGCCCCACCTGGACATTGTCGACGTCTTTACCAAGGTGACCGACACGTCCAGCGAGGAGTGCCAGACGGCAAGCGCCGCCACGGCCAAGCTGACCGAAGAGGTCGAGGCCGAGGGCATCGTCCTTCTTAAGAACGATGGCAACGCGCTGCCGCTGGGCGGCCAGACCAAGGTTAACGTCCTGGGCTCGACCGCGGGCAACAACTTTAGCTACGGCGGCACGGGCTCCGGCTCGGGCGACGAGGCCTCCAACGTGAGCTTCTACCAGGGCCTGGCCAACGCCGGCATCGAAGTGAACCCCCAGCTCAAGAGCTTCTACGACAACAACGCCGTCGCAGCCACCAACTACGGCCTGGTGGGTACCGACTGGAACCTCTACGAGCTGCCGCAGTCCAGCTACGAGGACGGTTGGGCCGCCGATGCCCGCGCGTACTCCGATACGGCTGTCGTTGTGATTACCCGCAAGGGTGGCGAGGGCTACGACCTGCCCACCGACATGGCCGACTACAAAGGTTCCGAGGCCGGGCGCAGCTACCTCGAGCTGACCCCCAACGAAGAGGACCTTCTCGCCGCGGCCAAGGCCAACTTTGACCGCGTGGTCGTTGTTCTTAACAGCCCCAACGCCATGGAGCTGGGCTTCCTTGAGGACGAGGGCATCGACGCCGCGTTGTGGGTAGGTACCGTGGGCGCCACCGGCTGCAACGCCATTGGCAACGTACTGACCGGCGCGGTCAACCCCTCGGGCAAGACGGTGGACAGCTTCCCGTACGCCGTGGAGTCGGCCCCCAGCTACTACAACTTTGGCGGGCGCGACTACAGCAACGTGACGTACAGCAACACGGCAATGTTTGCCGGCTCGGGCGACGCGGCTAACGGCGCGGACAACTACCACTACGTGGAGTACCAAGAGGGCATCTACGTGGGATATCGCTACTACGAGACCGCCGCGGCCGACGGCTTCATCGACTACGACACCACCGTGCAGTACCCGTTTGGCTACGGCCTGTCGTACACCACGTTTGACCAGACCCTGGACTCCGTGACCGACGACGGGACCACCATCACCGCCAAGGTGACCGTGACCAACACGGGTAACGTGGCCGGCAAGCAGGTCGCCGAGATTTACGTCGCCGCGCCGTACACCACGGGCGGCATCGAGAAGAGCTCGGTGGTTCTCGCCGGCTTCGACAAGACCAAGCTGCTTGAGCCGGGCGAGTCCCAGACCTTGAGCATCAGCTTTGCTCGCGAGGATATGGCCAGCTACGACTACACGGGCGTCAAGGCCACCGGCGGCGCGTACGTGCTTGAGGCCGGCGACTACGGCATCCAGCTGCAGACCGACTCGCACCACGTGGTGGCGAGCAAGACCGTCCACGTTGACGCCGACGTCATCTACAACGACGAGAACGACGGCAAGCGCGACAGCGACGACGTGGCCGCCACGAACCTCTTTGACGACGTGAGCTTTGGCGACGACCTGGTGTATCTCAGCCGCGCCGACTGGGCGGGCACCATGCCCACCGAGGTCGCGCCTTTGACTAAGGAGGCCACTGCTGCCCAGGTAGAGGCCTTGACCAACCCCGCGGCCCTGGACAACTCCGAGACCCAGGACATCACCACCGGCGCCAAGAACGGCCTGACCTTGGCCGACATGAAGGGCCTGGACTACGACGATGCCAAGTGGGACGACCTTCTCGACCAGGTGAGCCTAGGCGAGATGAAGGTCCTGGTGGGCAACGCCGGCTGGCTGACCGCTTCTGTTGACAGCGTGGGCAAGCCGTCCCTTACCGAGTGCGACGGCCCCAACGGCATCAACAATTTGATGGTTGGCGTCAACGGAACGCAGCTCACGGGCCAGTCGGTCCTGGGCCAGACGTGGAACTGCGAGCTGGCGGCGCGTTTGGGCGAGGCCTTTGCTGCCGAGGCCAAGGCCTACCACGTCGCCGGCCTGTACGCGCCCGCCGTCAACATCCACCGCAGCGCGTTTGGCGGCCGCAACTACGAGTACGTCTCTGAGGACGGCCTGCTTTCTGGCAAGGTCATTGCCGCCGAGGCCAAGGCAATCCAGGACAACGGTGTCTACTGCTACGTTAAGCACTTTGCTGCCAACGACCAGGAGACCCACCGCTGCGACGGCGGCCTGGTGACCTGGTTTAACGAGCAGGCCTTCCGCGAGATCTACCTGCGCCCCTTCGAGATCATTGTCAAGGAGGCGGGTAACACCGGCATGATGAGCTCGTACAACCGCCTGGGCACTACGCCCGCGGCCGAGAGCTCGGCGCTGTTGACCGACGTCCTGCGCGGCGAGTGGGGCTTCCGCGGCGCGGTGGTCACCGACTGCACCATGTCCGCGGCGACCTCTGACGTCAACCGCAGCCTGCGTGCCGGCAACGACCTCAACCTCAACTTCCTGCAGGACATGCAGATGACGAGCGACACCACCGATACCGCCGCTGGTCACCAGGCGCTTCGCCGCGCGACCCACAACGTGCTGTACATGGTGGCTAACTCCGACGCGCTTGCGACCGCGACGACCGGCCTGGCCGGCACCATCCGCACCGGTTTCACCGTGTTTGACGTGGTGTTTGTTGCCTTGATGGCGCTGTACTTCTGGCGCCGTCACGTGGGTATGGTGCGCTGGCGCGAGGCCGGCAAGCCGCAGGGCTGGCTCTCCCGCAAGCTCCACGGAGATAAGTAGCCACTGCGACCCTCTACAAACCTGAGCCACAGTACGGCGCCCTGGTTTTTGCCGGGGCGCCGTACTCATATTTGTTACGCATCCTGTTGCGCGCTTCTAAAGGCTAAGAAGCTCAACCGCCCGTGCCGGGGTTATGCAGACCTCGGGAACTTGGGCCAGAAAAACCTTGTCCTGCGTCACGATGAAATCGGCCTTTGCCGCCTGAGCCGCGGCGACGGTAAGGGCGTCCTCGAAATCCGGGAGCTTCTTGCTTAGCATCCGTGCGAGCTTGCACTCGGGAAAGGACAGCGGTGCCGCGACGGCGATCTCCATCATCCGTTCCAGGCATACCTGAGCAGCGGGCGCGTACGAGACATCGGTGCTGCCGCCGCGCATCCGCAGCCTTCGCGGGATGATGTAGAAGAGGTCCTTGGCCGCCGTGGGCGCATAGAGCAGCGTCAGCGAGTTTGTCTGCCCGCGAGCGGCCAGCCGACTTATCTCGCTTAGACACGGCCCCTCGCCCATGAAGTAATCGAGCCAGACGTTGGTGTCCAGCAAAAGCGAGTTGACCTTTGTTATCTGCATCGCTCGTCCATTTTGGCCAAAAGCTCGTCATACATAGCGTCGCGCCCGTCGCGGGGAGTTTCGCAAACCGCGGGCGCGCCCTTGTCGACAAAGCCGCATTCGCGGGTTGCCACGGCAACAGCCAGGCCGGGACCGTCAACAGCGACGGCATTAGCGGCCGGCTTTTCCTTGACGAGAAAATCCGGCACAGACTGCGTCTCGACGGCATAGCGCCAAACGCCACGCACGACGTCGCTCACGCTTAGCCCCGCGCGCGCAAAAACGGCATCCCCGCCCCTCTTAAGATCGGCGGGAACCCTTGTGTTGAGTTGCACCATAGTCGCAGGCATGGGCGCTCCTTTCGTCTGCTAGCAGTATAGCAGGAGCCAAAGCCGCAATAGCCAGGAAGAGCAGAACGGCGGCCCCAACCCACAGGCCGAGAGCCGCCGCCTTGAAATTGTGCCTTTATGCCCGACTACGTAAGCTCGCGCGACTTATCCCATAGTAAAACTGACTTTGGCGAGTAGACCGGCCTTGGCGCGGCCTTGCCAACTGGGCAAACGTCGCCGCATGGGGCTTGGCTACTCGGCAAACGGGGTTTTACTATGGGATAAGTCACGCGAGTTGCAAAACAGGTCATGCAAGGCGCCCAAAACCACCCGGCGCTGACCGCCTGTGCGAGAATATCCCCATCGCAAGGCGGCGGCTGAGGGGCCGCCGGCCCGCAAACCCAAGGGAGAGGAACCGCATGCAACCTTCGAAGGTCTATTTCTGCGACCTGCACACGCGCCCGGGCGACGGGCTGCCCAACAAGCTCAAGCGCCTGATCCGCGCCGCAGGCATCGACCAGATCGACTTCCAAAACAAGTACGTGGCCATCAAGATGCACCTGGGCGAGCCCGGCAACCTGAGCTTCTTGCGCCCCAACTACGCCCGCGCCGTCGTGGACGTGGTGCGCGAGCTGGGCGGCAAGCCCTTTATCACCGACTGCAACACCCTCTACGTGGGCGGGCGCAAAAACGCGCTTGACCACCTGGACTCGGCCTACGCCAACGGCTTCAACCCGTTCCAGACCGGCTGCCACACCATCATCGCCGACGGCCTCAAGGGCTCCGACGAAGTAGAGGTCCCGGTCGCGGGCGGCGAGTACGTAAAGGCCGCCAAGATCGGCCGCGCCCTCATGGACGCCGACATCGTGATCAGCCTCACCCACTTCAAGGGCCACGAGCAGGCCGGCTTTGGCGGCGCCATGAAGAACCTGGGTATGGGAGGCGGTAGCCGCGCGGGCAAGATGGAGCAACACGCCGCAGGTAAACCGAGCGTCGCCGCCAAGCGCTGCGTGGGCTGCCGTCAATGCGAGAAGATCTGCGCGCACGGTGCCTTCTCGTTTGACCAGACGCGCGAGGTCGAGCTGCCCCATGGCAAAACCCGCCAGGTCAACGTGGCAACCATCGACCACAACCGCTGCGTGGGTTGCGGCCGCTGCATCGCCATCTGCAACCAGGACGCCATCCGCACCGACTACGACCAAGCCGTCGAGGTCCTCAACTGCAAGATCGCCGAGTACACCAAGGCCATCTGCGACGGCCGCCCGTGCTTCCACATCAGCCTGGCCATTGACCTGTCGCCCAACTGCGACTGCCACGACGAGAACGACGTTGCCATTGCCCCCGACCTGGGCTTCTTTGCCAGCTTTGACCCTGTGGCCATCGACCAGGCCTGCGCCGATGCCGTCAACGCCGCCGCGCCCAACCCCGACTCGGAGTACACCCGCATGCGCGCCAAGCTCGAGGCCGCGGGCCAGCTGGACGAGGCCCACGCCCACGACAAGTTCTACGTCACCCACCCCGACGCCGAGTGGCAGTCCTGCATAGCCCACGCCGAGAAGATCGGCCTGGGCACGCACGAGTACGAGCTGGTCAAGATGAAGTAAATAGGTGATGCAAGACGTGTAAATGCCCGTCTCGCAAACAAAATATATACGCTAGGTTATAAAAAACGCCGCGTCACAAGCGCGGCGTTACTTTTTGTCGTCGGGAATGACGATCCCTTCGCGGTCATACGTGATGCTGTAGGCCTTCTCTAACACGCGGATAAGCTCGCGCGTGTCGTCTTCGCCCAGGACAGACAGGCTGTCGGCCAGGTTGCCCACACCCTCGTCGCGGGTATCGCGCGAGTGCTTGCGGCCTTCCTGGGTGGCCACGATCAAGACCTTACGGCCGTCGGACTTGTCGTTGACGCGCCTGATGAAGCCCTTTGCGGCCAGCGAATCCAGGATGCGCGTCATGCGCGAGCGCGTGTAACCCAGGCGTTTTGCCAGGTCAGAAGGGTTAAGCGACTCGTCGGTGCGGCAGATATACGCAAGGACGGGGCCCTCACCCATGGTGAGGCCGTACGCGCTTGACAAAGACCCCTTTGCCAGGGCCTTTGAGTATTTGATCAGCTTGTTAGCCGCGTCCTCGTAATCCATTGCCTAGCTGCGGGGCAAAACGGCGCCCGCATACCCTTTCAAACTATAAAAACTACCGCAGGGCATGTTATCAAAAGTAAGTGACAGCGTAAGCCGTGCGTCAGCTACTCTACGGAATCCCCCGAGTCTTGAACGTCCGCCGAAGCCGACGCGTCCCCGGCACCGCCCTTCCCCTCGACGGCGGCCAAGATCCTCTCGACGTTCTTCTCGGCGTTGGTGACCCCGATCTTAATAGGCACGGCGAGAAGAACGCCCACTACCAGCAGCACCACGCCAACGATACCCACAGCAAAGGGGCCGCTGCCGTAAATCCCCCACCAACCCAGCAAGAACCCGATCGCGGCGGCCGAGTACGCCAGGCGCAGCCACACCTTGATCTTTTGGATGGCCGTCGTCTGCATGCCCGCCTCTTTGAGCAGGTCGTCGCGGGTCCAGTTGGAGGTATCGAGTGCCATGGGGTTGCCCTTCTCGCCATCGCGGCCGTGCGGTCACTGGCCGCGCGCCTTGCCAACCATAACAAAACGCGGGCACGGACGCCCTTGCCATGCGCCCGTGCCCGCGTGCGTGCCGCCGCCTGCGCCCTTGACCTACCCCGGCAGGTAGGCGGGCGCGGCGGCAGCGCCCAGACTTAGTAGCTCAGAGCCGGGTCGAAGAAGCCAACCAGGAC
>CAVDXJ010000086.1:0-6464 GCA_963612765.1 Oscillospiraceae bacterium | reverse complement strand
ACCGCCATCGGCGGCAAGAAGATCATCAAGAAGGTCGGCATGGAGATGGTCCAGCTGGACAAGTACCAGGGCTTCTCCGCGTCTATCTCGGCCACCGTGTCGCTGTTCATCGCCACCGTGACCGGCCTTCCCGTCTCGACCACCCACACCAAGACCGCCGCCATCATGGGCGCCGGCGCCGCCAAGGACATGCGCTCGGTCAACTGGGGCGTCTGCAAAGAGATGGTTCTCACCTGGATCTTCACCTTCCCCGGCTGCGGCCTTATCGGCTTTGTTCTGGCCAAGCTGTTCCTGGTGATTTTCTAAGCGCGACCGCGCCTTAACCCAAACGTTTTCGTCCGCCCGTCTAACCAACAGACCAACCTAAAGAAGGAGCCCCGCATGGCACGCATGAAGAAAGAAGACGAGTTCTACACCCTGCTCAAGGAGTTCTCGGCCCAGATCGTCGAGGCCGCCGACGAGTACGCCGGCATCATCCACAACTTCCCCGAGTCGATGCCCCGCGTGCCGCAGATGAAGGTCCACGAGACCAACTGCGACGACCGCGTGAGGGTCATCATGGAGAAGCTCTACACCTCCTTCATCACCCCGATCGACCGCGAGGACATCTCTGAGCTGGCCCTGGCCCTGGACAACGTGGTCGACGCCATGTACGGCGTGACCATGCGCCTTGACCTCTTCAACATCAAGGACAATCGCCTTGAGGCCGAGCAGTTCGCCGACCTTACCGTGCGCGCCGCCAAGGAGATGCAGGAGATGATCAACCTGCTTCCCAACTACAGCAAGGCCCCCGAGCCCGTGATGGAGAAGGCCCGTGCCGTCGACGACATCGAGGACGAGGGCGACACCGTCTACCAGAACGCTCTGCGCCGCCTGTTCCACGACGACGAGATCTCGCCCGACGGCAAGTACGCCGTGACCTGGCTGCGCATCTTCGACCGCATGGAGATGGTCGTCAACGCCTACAACGACGTCGCCGCCATCGTCCGCAACGTCCTGATGAAGGCCGCGTAGGGGACAGCGAGAAGACCTTCTCGCCTGGACTGCAATTTTGGGGCTTGTCTGATACTTGGGCATCAGACAAGCCCCCTTTTTTGATGTCGAATCATCAGACAAGCCCGGGATTTGCAGCCGGAGGGCCGCAAAACCATCAGACAAGTCCGCGTTTTGCGGGAGCGCTTTGCAGGATGGGGAGGGCGCTTCGGCAGCCCGGGTGCGCCCGCCGAGAAGACCTTCTCGCCGTGGCACGAAAGACGTGTTACACTGAGCAACGCATAAACGGGGGCTGGCGCACGCCGGCTGAGAGTGGGTCCACCTACGCGACCCTGACCGTCGACCTGATCCGGGTAATGCCGGCGTAGGAACCAATAAGCTCGCTCGCTTGGGGCGCCTACGTAAACGACGTGGGCGCCTTTTTTGTGCCCAGAAGCGCGGCGCGACCGCGCGGGAAGGAGCGAACTTGAACTGTTCAATTGCCATCCAGTACCTGCCCATGGACGCCGTCGACGACGACGCCACGTGTGCGGCCGTCGACGCGGTGATCGCCTACATCGACTCGACGGGCATCGACTACTTTGTTGGCCCCTTCGAGACGGCCATCGAGGGCGACTACGACAAGTGCATGGAAATCCTTAAGAACTGCCAGCTGGTGGGCGCGGCCAACGGCTGCAAGCACGTCATGACCTACGCCAAGATCAACTTCAAGCCCAACGGAGACGTGCTTTCCACCGACCGCAAGGTGGGCAAGTACCACCCCGGCGACCCGGAGTTTGCCCACGCCTCGGCAAACGTCGCGTAGGCGCGCCGCCATGCGTATGCCGCCTAAGAAGGTCGTGGCGCCTATCTGCGCCGTCGCGGGGCTGGTCGTGGTCTGGCAGGCCGTGTGCTCTGCCGGGTTGGTTCCAAACTTTATGTTGCCGAGCCCCGTTGAGGTCGTGGCGGCGCTTGTCGCGGACTTCTCGCTATTGATGTCCCACATGTGGACCACGCTGGCCGAGGCCGCGCTAGGCCTGGCCGTCGGCGTTGCCGTGGGCTTTGTCTTTGCCGTCCTCATGGACAAGTTCGAGACCTTCTACCTGGCCTTCGAGCCGCTGCTCACGGTGAGCCAGACCATCCCCACGGTAGCCATTGCCCCGCTTTTGGTCCTGTGGTTTGGCTACGGGCTTCTGCCCAAGGTCCTTCTCGTCATCTTGACCACGTTCTTCCCGGTCACGGTGGCTTTGGCCAGCGGGTTTCGCTCGGTCGACCCCGACCAGGTTGACCTTCTGCGCACGATGAACGCCACGGAGTGGCAGATCTTTCGCGTGTCCAAGCTGCCTGCCGCGGCCGAGCAGTTCTTTAGCGGCCTGCGCATCAGCGCGACCTACGCCATCGTGGGCGCCGTCATCTCGGAGTGGCTGGGCGGCTTCACCGGCCTGGGCGTCTACATGACGCGCGTGCGTAAGAACTTTGAGTACGACCGGATGTTCGCGGTCATCATCATCACGTCGGCCCTGTCTTTGCTGCTCATGAAGGCGGTCGACCTTCTCCAACACGTCTGCATGCCCTGGAAGCATGCCGAAAGGAATGACTAACATGGATAAGAACTTTAACTTCTCGCAGGTTGCTGGCGCCGGCCTTTCTCGCCGCGCGTTTGTGGGCGGCTCGTTTGCCGCGGCCGCCTCGCTGGTCTTGGCGGGCTGCGGCGCTTCGGGCAGCGGCTCGGCGGGCTCGAGCGCGTCCGGCGCATCCGCCGGCAGCGAGAAGACCGCGTTGACCTTCTGCCTGGACTACACCCCCAATACCAACCACACCGGTGTCTACGTTGCCAAGAACCAGGGCTTCTTTGACGAGGAGGGCCTGGACGTCACCATCGTGCAGCCCGCCGACGGCACCGCCGAGGGTGCCATCGGCACCGGCCAGGCGCAGTTTGGCATCTCGTACCAGGACTACATCGCGGCCGCCTACGACGCGGGCAACACCGGGTTCAAGGCCGTGGCCGCCGTCATCCAGCACAACACCTCGGGCATCATGAGTCGCGCCGCTGACAACATCACGCGTGCCAAAGAGATGGAGGGCCACGTCTACACTACCTGGGACATGGCTGTCGAGCAGGCCACGATCGAGCAGATCATGGAGTCGGACGGCGGCGACTTCTCTAAGCTGTCGATGGTGCCCTACAGCGTTGACGACGAGGTCATGGGCCTTAAATCCAACATGTTCGACTGCGTGTGGGTCTACGAGGGCTGGGCGGTCCAGAACGCCAAGATCCAGGACTACGATATCAACTACTTTAGTTTCAAGGACATGGACGATGTCTTTGACTTCTACACGCCCGTCATCGCCGCCAACACTAAGTACGCCGAGGCCAACCCCGAGGTCGCCAAGGCCTTCATGCGTGCCGTCAAGAAGGGCTACGAGTTTGCCGTCGAGAAGCCCGATCAGGCCGCAAAGATCTTGTGCGAGGAGGTTCCCGAGCTGGACTCCGCGCTTGTCTCGGCTTCTGCGTCCTTCCTGGCCGGCGAGTACACCGCCGAGGCAGAGAGCTGGGGCGTTATCGACAAGGACCGCTGGGCGGCCTACTTTGGCTGGCTTAACGACAACTCCCTGGTAGAGAACAAACTCGACGTCAACGCGGGTTACGACTTGAGCTACCTTAACGCATAAGGATTTGAACTAGTATGGTTGGCGAGAAGAACGACGCGGGTGCAGCGATGCAAGACGCGGCCCCCGCGCTTGAGGCGCGCGGCCTCACCTGCGGGTGGGAGGACGGCCGCGTTGTGGTGAGCGACATCGACCTGGCCGTCGAGCGCGGGCAGACCGTGTGTATCGTGGGCAAGTCGGGCTGTGGCAAGACCACGATTCTGCACGCTCTATCTGGGCTTTTGCGCCCGCAGGCGGGTGAGGTGCTGTTGCACGGAGAGGACCTGGGCGCGCGACCGGGCAAGGTCTCGTACATGCTGCAAAAGGACCTGCTGCTGCCCAGTCGCACCATCCTTGACAACGTGTCTTTGCCGCTGGTGCTGGCGGGGGCGAAGAAGGCCGACGCACGTGATCGGGCCCTGCCGCTTTTCGAGCGCTTTGGCCTTGTGGGCTGCGAGAACAAGTGGCCGTCGCAGCTCTCGGGCGGCATGCGGCAGCGCGCGGCTTTCTTGCGCACGTACCTTATGGGCAACGACGTGGTTCTTCTCGACGAGCCGTTTAGTGCATTGGACGCCCTGACCCGCGCCGACATCCGACGCTGGTACTGCGAGATGGCCCGTGAGCTTGGGCTGGCCTCGGTCGTGATCACGCACGACGTGGACGAGGCGGTCTACATGGCCGACCGCGTCTACGTCTTGGCCGGCGACCCGCGCGGCGGGGTGCCGTCGACCGTGGCGGGCGAGGTCGAGGTGTCCCATGTGGCCGCCGAGGGCGACGCCTTCGAGCTCTCGCCGGCGTTTCTCGCCTCCAAGCGCGAGGTCTTGGCCCTTTTGGGATAGGGAAGGCCCGGCGCGCGGCCCGCGAAAATCAAAAACGCGACAAGTAAGCCAACGAAATAGAACTTGTCGAGTACAAAGAAAATCCGCAGGCCTCTGACCTGCGGATTTTCTCATGGAATTTGTCTTGATACTCGGCCAAACCGATTTCGTTGGCTTACTTGTCGCGTTTTTGATAATCGGGCCGCCGGGGATTGCCCGGCTGCCGCGAAACCGCGCGAATCTGGGTCGCTAGGCCAGCTTGAGGAAGGCGCGGTAGCCGCGGTAGGCCTCGAAGAGGTCGGCCTTGCTCGTGATCTCCCACGGCGCGTGCATGGACAGCACGGGCACGCCGCAGTCGATGACGTTCATGCCGTAAAGGGCCAGGATATAGGCGATGGTGCCGCCGCCGCCCACGTCAACGCGACCCAGCTCGGCGGTCTGCCAAGCCACGCCTTCCTCGTCCATGATGCGGCGGATCTTGGCCACGTACTCGGCGTCGGCGTCGTTGGAGCCCGACTTGCCGCCCGAGCCGGTGAACTTGTTGAAGGTCAGGCCACGGCCCAGGTAGCTGGCATTCTTTGCCTCGAAGGCGGACGCGAAGGTGGGGTCGAAGCCTGCCGAGACGTCGCTCGACAGCATGTCACTGGCAGCCAGGCAGCGGCGAAGCGCCAGCTCGCCGTGGACGCCTGCAAGCTCCAGGACCTCGGCCATGGTGTCCTCGAAGAAGCGGCTCTGCATGCCGGTGGCGCCCACCGAGCCGATCTCTTCCTTGTCGACCAGCAGGGTCACCGCGGTGCGCTCGACCTCAGCCTCGT
Organism: Oscillospiraceae bacterium; assembly: GCA_963612765.1. Classification (GTDB taxonomy): domain Bacteria; phylum Actinomycetota; class Coriobacteriia; order Coriobacteriales; family Atopobiaceae; genus Paratractidigestivibacter. Next base: position 1,210 of record CAVDXJ010000086.1, on the reverse strand, counting down.
CAAGCTGTGCGACCAGGCTGGTGTAGGCGCAGGAACGGTCGTCTTGGCCGTAGCCCAAAACCATCGAGCGGTCAAATCCCAGGTCGCGTGCGGCGCCGGCGGGCACGACCTCGAGCTCGGCCGAGAGAAGGTCCTCCTCATCGATTCCCAGGCTCTCCTGCAAGATGCTCAGGACACCCTTCTTGACCAGGTCCTTCTCGTCTGCCGCGGCATCGCCCTCGGCGTCGACGACTACGGGGCGACCGCCCACGATGACGTCGAGCATCTCGCCCTCGATGACCTTTGCGGCCTCTTTGGTAAGCTGCTCGCGCGACAGGTGGATCAGCAGGTCAGAGACGCAAAACACCGGGTCGGCCGGGTCCTCGCCCACGTTGACGTTGACGACCGAGCCGTCCTTCTTGGCCACGACGCCGTGAATGGCCAGCGGGATCGTCACCCACTGGTACTTCTTGATGCCGCCGTAGTAGTGCGTGTCCATGGTGAGAAGGTCGCTCTTCTCCTCAAGCGGGTTTTGCTTGACGTCCATGCGCGGCGAGTCGATGTGGGCGCCCAGGATGTTGATGCCCTGCTCAAGGGGCTTGGTTCCCAGATTCACCAGCATGAGGGCCTTACCGCGGTTGACGGCGTAGACCTTGTCGCCGGGCTGCAGCGCCTTGCCCGCGGCGATCTTCTCGGCAAGGTCGACGTAGCCGGCCTCGCGGGCCATGTCGACGGCTGCGGTGCAGCACTCGCGCTCGGTCTTGTTATCCGAGATAAAAGACTTGTAGCCCTCGCACAGGTAGTGCAGGCTGTCCAGCTGCTCGGCCGAGTAGGACTTCCAGGCGTTCTTACGCTCCATGTTCTTCCTTTCCAAAATTGACGACAGAAGTTTGTTCCCGCACTGATTCTAGCCGCCATCCTTAGATAAAATAAGGAAGGTTCTATGAACGATTTGTTGGGTACATGCGAAACTCGTTTCGTAATCCGGCCAATTTATGGTATTTCTCGCCGCTTGGCGGGGTAATATGTACGCGTACCGATTGGTTCTTGTGTTTTCGTTAAATGGAGGTTCAACAGATGCTCGTTAACGCAACCGCTATGCTCCAGTCCGCCGAGAAGGGCCACTACGCCATTGGTGCTTTCAACACCAACAACCTTGAGTGGGCCTCTTCCATCCTCGATGCCGGCGAGGAGCTCCAGTCCCCGCTGATCATCCAGTGCACCGGCGGCG
>CAVDXJ010000085.1:0-6492 GCA_963612765.1 Oscillospiraceae bacterium | reverse complement strand
CCGTTGGCGCGCGAGAGGTACGTCAGGCCGCCGTTGACGTCGTCGAAGGCGTTGGTCGCCGCCACGACGTCGGCGTTGTGGGTGTTGTCATCGGAGTCGTAGGTCACGGTCTGGGCGACGGTCACGGTCTGGGACGCGATTTCCTCGTGGCTGTCGCGGTTGATCGAGATCTGGTAGTCGCCCGCCTCAAGCACGTAGGCCTGGGCGTTCTGATAGTCGTAAGAGGCCAGCTCGTCGTCCTCGAAGCTAATCTGGATGGTCTGGGACTCGCCCGGCTCAAGCAGCTTGGTCTTCTCGTAGGTGACGAGATTTGCCGTGGCCTTCTCGATGCCGCCGTTAGTGTAGGGCGGGTTGGAGTAGACCTCCACAACGTCCTTACCGGCCACGCTGCCCGTGTTGGTGACGGTGACGTCAAAGCTCACGGTGCCGTCGGCGTAGGTCACGGCGCCCATCTGCTGCGTGAAGCTGGTGTAGGACAGGCCGTAGCCAAACGGATACTGGACCGTGGTGTCGTAGTCGATCAGGCCCTCGTCGGCCGCCGTCTCGTAGAAGCGGTAGCCCACGTAAATGCCCTCATCGTAGTTGACAAAGCGGGGCGAGCGGGTGCCGCGGGCGCTCTCGATCTGGAACTCCTCGACGTTGTCGTAGGCAAAGTCGCCAAAATTGTTCCAGCTGGGCGCGGCGGTAAGGTCATAGACAAACGAATCGGACGTCTTGCCCGAGGGGTTGGTCTCGCCGCTCAAGACGCTGCCCAGGGCCTCGAAGCCGGCCTGGCCGGGGTGTGGCGCCCACACGACGCTCTTGATCTGCGGATACTCGTCGACGAAGCCCATCTCAAAAGCGTTGGCGCCGTTATAGACCACCACGACGTCATCGAAGTTGGCGCACACCAGGTCAAGCATGTCGCGCTCGGTTTGGTCGAGCTCAAGGTAGTGCTGACCCTCGCCAAAGTCCTCGTAATCAGCCGAGTTGTTGTTATAGGTGATGTCGGCAGACTTCATGTTGGTGGGCAGGTCAAGGCCCTCGCCGCCCACGCGGCCAATGACCACAACGGCCGTCGACGAGTACGCCTTGGCATTGTCGATAAGCTCCTGGCTGTAGGTCGAGGCCGGGGGCTCGGGCAGGGTCCAGTCGGCCGCGGTGACGCTGATCTTGCCGCGGGTCATGCCGTAGCCGTTGTAGAAGTCGGTGAGCTCCTGGTTGGTATTGAAGCCAGCCATGCTAAGGCCGTCGAGAAGCGACACCGTGTCGTAGGCGTCGGACAAAGAGCCCGATCCCGTGCCGCCGTAGATGGGGCTCACGGACGCCCAGCCAAACACGTTGATGTTGCCGGTGTTGGAAAGCGGCAGGGTGTTGCCCTCGTTCTTGAGCAGGGTGATGCCCTCGCTCTCGATATCCACGGCCAGCTGATTGGTCTTCTCGATAGTCTCTTGAGAAAGCGAGAGCTTCTCGGCGGTAGCCATGGTCACCACGTTCTTAAGCGGCCCCACCAGCATCAGGTTGACCGAGCACACGGCCACGGCGGCCGCCACGATCCAGGTCACCGAGTGGGTGAGCTTACGGCGCGCCTCCTGGGGCATGCGGCCCTTACCGGACGCCAGCGTCACCGCGATGGCGGCCACCAGCGCGACGACAATTGCCGCCAGCTGCGGCGCCACGGATTGCAAAACCGCAAGCACGTCGTCCATGTTGATCTCAAGCATGTCTTCTCCTCCCTTGTCAAAGCTGCTTGTCTTTGCGCGTTTGCGCAGGTTAACAAGGCAACTGTATGAAAGGGGACTTAAAGCGAGAAGGGCCTTGGGGTGTTCGGTCGTTTTTCTGACCGCTCTTGGGGCGCTGGGCCGTTTACCGGCGCCGCGGGTAACAGGCTACAATAGGGCTCATTCCCAACAGAGAGGACCGCCCGTGATCAAGGTCTTAATCGTCGAGGACTACCCGGACGAGGCCGACGCCCTGCGCGAGGCCCTGGCCGCATATGGCAAAAAGCACGACGTGGACTTCTCGGTGGTGTGGAGCGAGAAAGCCCAGGCCTTAGTATCTGGCGAGAAAACCTTTGACCTGGTGTTTCTTGACATCGAGCTGCCCGACATGAGCGGCATGGACGCAGCGACCCTCATGCGCTCGTTTGACAAAGGGACGCCCATTATCTTCACGACGAGCCTTTCTCAGTATGCTGCCAAAAGCTACGAGGTGGATGCCGCCGGCTTTATCGTGAAGCCCGTCACCCTGCCCAAGCTCGAGATGTGCATGGACAAGGTCATGGGCAGCCTTCGCCGGGACCGGGACGCCAAAATCGTGTTGCCGCAGGCAGGCGGCGTGCGAGTCCTTCTCACGCGAGAGATTATCTACGTTGAGCTGGTGCGCCATGACCTTATGATTCACCTGCACGGCCAGAAGGAGCCCGTCAAGATCCGCGGCACCATCAAGCAGGTGCTTGACAGCATCGACGCCGACGGCCCGCTTTTGCAGGTCTCAAGCGGCTGCCTGGTCAACATGGACTATATCAGCTTGATTAGCGGCAACGACGTGCAGATGGACGACGACACCGTATTGGCCGTCAGCCGCGCGCGCAAGAAGGACGTGGTCGCGCGTTTCTCGGCATACATTGGTCGGACGTTCTGATGGACTTTGGGACGGGTGCTTTGACCACAGGCGTTGACCTGGGGTTTATTGCCTACCGAGTGGCGTTTCACAGCCTGCCCAACTTGCTGTCCATCTTTGTGGGAATCGGGCTGTTCTGCTCGCTGTATCCCTTGAGGGACGGCGGGCGGCGCAGGCTAGCGACGTGCCTGGCGGCCTGCTTGGGACTTTCGGTCTTGAGCACCTGCAACGTGGTGTATCTGCATCCGGTTGCCGAGGCGCTGTTGGGCAGCTACGGGCCGGGACTTCTAACCACGGTTTTCTTCCTGGCCGTTTTGGCTTGTTGCCTGGGCTTGTCTCGCTATACCTTTGAGCTGGGCAAATGGGATTCTATCTTTTGCTGTACGGCGGGCTACATCGTGCAGAACTTCGCCCACATGGTCTGGGTCATGATCAGCGGCGTCGCGCCAAGGCTTGGGAACATGCCCTCCCCCGCCTCGGCCGCGTGCCAGCTGCTCGTCTTTGTCGCCGTGTTTTCCCTGGTATACCGCACCGTAATCGCCAACATCCAGTCCCACCACCTTGTGGGCGAGGGCGACGCAAAGACCATCCTGGTGCTGGCAGGCGTCATGGCAGTGAACATCACCTTGAGCACGCTCATCAATGACCTGGGAGACACGGGCACCCTGCACACGGTCGAGTTTCTCGCCTTATGCGGAACGCAGATGCTGGTGAGCGCGCTGACCCTGGTGCTTGACTACCAGATTCTGTTTAGCAACCGCATGCGGGCAGATGCCGTGGCCACGCGACAGATGATGGAAGACCAACGGCGACAGTATGAGCTTTCGGCCAATACGATCGAAGCCATCAACATTCGATGTCACGACATCAAACATCAAATCAGAGCGATGAATGCGGGTCAGGCTGCCGGCGATGACTTCATGGCTAACCTGGACGAGCTGGTAAGCATCTACGACACCGGCATCGATACGTCAAACAAGGCCCTAGACGTCATTCTTACCGAGAAGAGCCTGCTGGCGCGCGCAAAGGACATCCAGCTCACCTGCCCTGTCGACGGCCGCCTACTGTCGTTTATGGCCGAGCAGGATATCTACTCGCTGTTTGGAAACGCCCTGGACAACGCCATTGAGGCATGCGAGAAGATCGACGACCCCGCGCGGCGCCTCATCGATGTGAGTACCCGCCGCGCGGGCCAAATGGCCTGCATCCAGGTACGCAACTGCTACGACGGGGAGGTCACGACCGAGAAGGACGGTTCGCTTGCCACGACCAAGCGCGACGGCGGCCTGCACGGCTATGGCACCAAGTCCCTGCGCCTCATTGCCGAGCGCTACGACGGCAGCTGCAGCTTCGACGCTCACGACGGGATCTTTATGGTCTCGATATTGCTGCCCCTGCCCTCCCGCCCTACTGCAAAACGAGGACTTGTCTGATGGTTTTGGGGCTTCTCGGCTGTAATTTGTGAGGTTGTCTGACGATTCGAGCATAAAAAAGGGACTTGTCTGATGGTTGCGCATCAGACAAGTCCCCAAATTGCAGAGTCAGCGGAGAGAAGGTCTCGCGCTAGTCAGAGTTAGTTCTTACGGTGAGACAAACGCGCGGCGGCCAAGCACACGGCAGAGAGGGCGAGAAGAGCCGCGAAGCCGCTCCAGGCCGCGTCGCCGGTGGAAGGGGTGCCCTTCTTCGACGCCTTGGTCGCGGTGGCAGGCTTGGCCTCGGTGGTCGTGCCGGCCTCGCTCTCGTCCGAGACCTGCGCAGCGGGAGCGGCGACCTTGATGGTCGTCGTGACGTCGAGGGAGACCTCGCTCGTGTCGACCGCGGAGTCGTCGGCGGTGACGACGCGGGTCACCTTGCCACAGACGGTCAGCTCCTGGGCCGCGGCGGCGCCGGCGTCAAAGCCCTCGACGGCGGCCCACTCGACGTCGCCCTCGGCGACCGTGTCGCCCTCGACCTGGATGTCAACGGCGCCGGGCAGCGGCCACGAGCCGGACTCGGCGCAGGCCTTGGCCTCCTCGAAGGTCAGCTCGACCGTCGCGGGCGCCGCGACCGAGGTCGCCTTGGCGTCGCGGGTCTCGGCGAACGAGATGACCAGGCACAGCTTGCCGTCCACCACGGTAAAGCCGGCGCCCTCGGCCTCGACCACGCCGCCGGCGCAGGCCACGCCCACCCTCGCGTCCGAGGCGATGACCTTCTCGACGTCCTCGAGGCCGTCGGCGTCGACGAGCGGCACAAGGGCGGTGTAGGCGGTCGAGAAGCCCGCGGCGCCGTCCTCGGCCTCGGGCGACCACTCGATGCCGCGCTCGCCCTCGCCGATCTGCTTCAACAGGTCGACCCTGCTGCCGTCGGAGCACGTGAGGACGACGGAGCCGACGCTGGCGGCCAGCTTCTCGCCCGCGGACGGCGCAGGCTCGTCGGTCGCGACGTCGACCTGGGTCACGACCGGGGTGTAGACGGCGGTCAGGGACCCGATCTCGAGGAGCTTCGAGACGGGGACGGTCACGACTTCCTCGTCGGAGGCCCCGAGGTCGCCCGCGGCCTCCCAGTTGCAGAAGTTGTAGCCCTCCTTGGCGGGCGCGGCGATGGAGACGGTGTCGGACTCGTCGTCGTAGGTGTAGGAGATCCTCACGGAGTCGGCGGAAGCGGCCCGGGCATCGGCGCCGGAGTCGCCGTCCAGCGCCAGCGACGCGACGGCCGCCTCGCCCTGGCCGAGCAGGCCCTCGCCCCTCATCTTCACCTCGACCGTCCCGGTCTTGGCGCCCTGGCCCGCGCCGTCGCCGGTCTTGTACGCGTCGGTCTTGGCGGCCACGCTGTTGGACAGGGTGAGGTAGGCGTCGGTGACCTTGGGCTCGGCCACGAGGTCTCCGGACGCCGAGACCAGGCTCACGGCCACGCTGATCGCGTCGTCGTAGAAGAAGCCCTTGTCGCCGGACTCGGGCGCCGTGACGTAGGCCTTGTAGCGCGTGTTCGCCTTGGCGACGCCGACCGCGGAGGTGTCGGACACATTGCCGTCTTTATCGACCTCGTACCAGTACACTGAGCAGGGCACGCTGACCGATGCGTTCGCCCCGCCGTCGGTTCGCCAGAGCTTGCCCGTGGTGGCAAGGGCCTTTCCCGCCTCGGGGGCCTCCACGACGAAGCGGGCCACCTTCACCTTGTCGATGTAGAGGGGCACGAGGCTGACGTCGTTCTGGGGCATGGTGAAGGCCAGGGCGTTGGAGAGGGCGCCCTTCTCGGTGATGTAGTCCCCCAGCGGGTAGAGGCCCGTGGTCCCGTTGGAGCCGGTGTCCCAGCGCCAGAAGACCTTGCCGTCCTTGGTCGCGGGCGCCGCCAGGGCCACGCTCGCCCCGTTGCGGTACTTGCCGTAGACCTCGCCGCCGAGCTTGACCGTGAACTCCTTGGTCGTGTGGCGCTGCCAGGCGTCGCCGCCCTCGTCGGTGCCGTAGCTGATGTAGTAGCCGTCCAGGTCGTAGAACAGGCAGTCCTTGGACGCGGGCTTGAAGTTCTTGGCCACGCGGCGGTCGCCGGTGGTGCCGCTGCGGATGCCCACCTTCGAGCCCTGGGCGAGGTTGCCGGTAACGTAGGCCTTGGCCGTGGCGCCCACGTTCTCGCGCAGGAACACGTCGTCGGCGCTGCCGCCCTTGCCGCGGGTGTTGCCGTAGATCAGGCACTTGTTCGAGAGGGTGAGGTCGTAGTCGCACCAGACGTAGACGCCGCCGCCCTCGTAGTTGCCGCCGCTGCCGACGTTGCAGGCGTTGCCCGTGATGGTGCAGTCGTCGATGATGTTGTGGCTGTTGCAGTCGTAGACGCCGCCGCCCTCGTACTTGCACGTGTTGCCGGTGATGGTGCAGTTGCGCACGGTGGTCCAGCGCTGGTCCAGCTCGATGCCGCCGC
>CAVDXJ010000084.1:0-6494 GCA_963612765.1 Oscillospiraceae bacterium | reverse complement strand
TTCGGGGAACTTGCTCATGGTGGTTTCCTTTCGGTTGGGGAGAAGACCGCGGGAACGGGGCCCGGTCGCGGCCGGTTTGGGTCACGGGCGTTGCGCTGGCGCCGCGGACCCATGCAAAGCGGCCGGCGACGTTTGGAGGTACGCCGCCGGCCGCATGACAACGCGTCAGGCGTTATCGGTGAGAAGTGCTGAGGATCGCGCCTAGGCCTCTTCGGGCTTGTAGATCGCGAACTCGACGGCGAAGCCGACGACGGCGCCCACGAGGGAGGCGATGATCGAGTAGATCATGTGGGTGACGCCCATCGCGCCGGAGGGATCGATGAAGGAGAGCCAGTTGAAGACGCCCAGGCCGCCAGAGATGTAGACCAAGGTGCCGGTGAGGCCGATGACAAGGGCGCCGGCGGCAGAACCGATGCAGGCCACGACGAAGGCCTTCTTGTTGGGCAGGGCGATGCCGTAGATGGCGGGCTCGGTCACGCCGAAGAAGAAGGAAGAGATGATGGCGGGAAGCGCGATGCCGCGGAAGTTCTCGTCCTTGTTCTTGAGGTACATGGCGAAGAGAACGGCGCCCAGGGAGAAGGAGTGGGCGATGACGGAGGCCAGGATGAAGTCGTGGCCAAGAAGCGTCAGGTTAGAGATGCAGATCGGCACGAGGGACCAGTGGAAGCCAAAGATGACCAGCGGCATCCAAAGGGCGCCGACGATGAGGGAGCCCACGACGGAGCCGACGACCGGCAGGTTGAAGATGAGCTGGAAGAAGGCGGCGAGCAGGTTGCAGATGACGGTGGCGACGGGGCCGATGACGAGGTAGCCCAGGACAACGGTCACGGTCACGGTGATCAGGGGCACGAAGAACATCTTGAGGGCCGCGGGAATCCAGGACTTGACCCACTTCTCGACCTTGGCGCCAAACCAGATCATCAGCACGATGGGGATGACCGAGCTGGTGTAGCCGGCTGCGGGCATGATGATGGGGATGCCAAAGAAGTCGGCGTACCACGAGAAGGTGCCCAAAAGCCCCAGCTCGACGGAGCCGACGACCTCGCCGGAGGTAAGGGCGACCATCGTGGGGTACACGAGCGCGAAGGCGATGGCGAGGCCGTTGAACTCGCTCATCTTGAACTTCTTGGCGGCGGTGTAGCCCAAGACGACGGGCAGGAAGTAGAACATGCCGTCGGCGACGGTGTAGAGCATGGTGTAGGCGCCCGAGGTGGCAAAGGCGCCGCCGGTGAAGAACTCCTGGTCAAGGAAGGAGAAGAGGGCGAGCAGGCCCTTCATGATGCCGGCGGCGGCGAAGGTGCCGAGCATGGGCTGGAAGATGCCGGAGATGAGATCGATGAGGATGTCGGCGGGCTTCTTCGGGGCGCCGTCGTCCTCGGCGTCGACGGTGCCGCCGTCGGAGAACTTGCCGGCGGCGAGAACGGCGTCATAGACGTCCTCGACGATGTTGCCCACGACGACCTGGTACTGGCCGTTGGCGTGCATGACCTTGATGACCTGCGGGAGCGCAGAGATCGCGTCGTCGTTGGCCTTCGACTCGTCCTTGAGCTTGAAGCGGACGCGGGTGATGCAGTGGGCAACGGAGTTGACGTTGCTCGGGCCGCCGACCAGATCGACGATCTGGGAGGCGAGCTCGTCGTACTTACCAGCCATGTTTCTTCCTTTCCTTGTGGTGCTAAATGCCGAATATGTCACGTAATCGCCGGGCACCGGGCCCTGATGGCCGGCGACAAAGACAACAAATTGGGTTGCGAGGTGCTAAGGGGAGGGGCCTAAAGCCCCGTGGGTTTCTCCCTGGGTTGCATCTGGTTGAGGTGCATCATGAGGTAGAGCATCTCCTCGTCGGTGCACGACCAGTTGTGGTCGCGCTCGAGGTACTGGTTGATCGCCATCGCGATCTTGTACGTCTCGGGAAAGTCGCGGGCCGCCTGGTGGAAGAGCGAGAGGTTAGCCGTCTGGACGGGCGCGCCGGCCATGAGGCGTCGGGTGAGGTAGCGCATGTGCGTGACAAAGCGCACATAGGCGTAGCAGGTGCGGTCGAGCTCGAAGCCCACCTGGGCCTCGACGACGTTGGTGATGTCCTCGAGGATCTTGGTGGTCTTGAGCAGCTCGTCCATGTTCTTGGCGGGAGCCGCGGTGCCCAGCTCGGAGTTGACCAGGTGAAGGGCGACCGACGCCGCCTCGCCCGTGGGGAGAAGAACGCCGGTGTGGTCCTGGACGATGGCCAGGGCCTGCACGCCCAGCTCGTGCTCGCGCTGGTAGACGCGGGCCACGTCGTGGGCCAGGGGATTGTCGATCTGAATGCCGTCGCGGGTGCGGTCCACCGCGAACTGCAGGTGGTCGGCGAGAAGGAAGGGCAGGCTCGCGGCCATTTTGCAGCCGAGGTTGGCGCGGGCAAGGTCGTTGATGTCGGAGGCCGCGCGCAGCACCTCGTCGCTTACGGTGGTGAGCGCGTCCGGCGAGTTGCCGCCGTCGCTCACAAAGGTCTTCTCGATGACCGAGAGGTCCTCGAGCTCGTAGGGCATGGAGGGAAAGCCGATACCCCTGCCGAAGACGACGACCTCATCGCCTGCGTCGGAGCACGCAAGCGCGACGTTGTTGTTGATCTTCTTGAGGATAAGCATGAAAAAACTCCCCGTGGCTTTAGCGCAGAGTGGTTACTATAAACGACTTTCCCTGCGCAAGTGATGCCTCCCGGAGAGTAACAAACTCGCTGCACAGTCACTTTGCGGTAACCATGGGTTTTAGACAACACGACGCCGGTGAGCGGTAGGTTGCTCACCGGCGAACGGTAGGTAGTTGGGTTGTGACGGGCCGCGGCGCGGCGGGCCAGGCGGGGCCGCGGCGCGGTCGCGCTAGATGAGGCCCAGGTGCTTGAAGGCGTTGGCGAGGCCGTCGTCGTCAACCGCGGTGGTCACGTAGTCGGCTGCCGCCTTGGCCTCGTCGCCGCCGGAGCCCATGGCCACCGAGGTGGCGCAGCACTCGAACATGGGGATGTCGATCTTTGCGTCGCCAAAGGCCACCGTGTCGTCGATGCTGGCTCCCAGGTGGTCGAGCAGGACGTTGGCCGCGTGGGCCTTGTCGATCCCGCGCACGCCCATGTCGCCAAAGAGGGCCGTCTCGCCGGCGCCGCCCCAGGTGTGGCACTCGAGGTCGGGGAACTCGACCACGGAGTCAAGGTGGTCCTGGTAAGAACCCAGGATGAAGCTCACTTTGTTGAGGTCGTCTCGGTAGAGCTGGCCACCAAAGACCATGCCGTGCATGACGTCCTCTACCTCGAGGGTGTCGGCGTTGGGCGCGCCCTTTCGACCCGCGTAGGTGCGCAGGACGGGGCGGGCGGCCTCGCGGAAGTTCTCGCTGGCAAACAGGCCGTTGTTGGACTCCAGGTAGAACTCCAGGCCGCGGCCGTGCAGCCAGTCGACGATGTGGCGGCACTGCTCGGCGGTGATGAGCTGGTGCATGACCACCTGGCCGTCGCTCTCGACGTACGAGCCGTTGCCTCCGATCATGCCGTCGAAGCCGATCTCTTCCAGCTCGGGCGGGACCTCGGCCTTGCTGCGGCCGGTGCACATATAGGCGCGGTGGCCGTTTGCGCGCGCGGCGCGGATGGCACGCTTAGCCGACTCGGGGATGTTGTTGTCGTAGTCGGTAATCGTGCCGTCGACGTCCAGGAAGAGGATCTTCTCGGTCATGGGTGCTCCAATGTCCAAATCAACAACGAAGCGGGTTTCCACAAGGCCCGAGATGGGGCCCTTCGGCCGCCGCGGCGTACTGGCGTACGTGAGGAGGCCGATCGGCCCCAGGTCGGGCCTTGTGGGAAGCCGGGTTACTTACTCAAGACCTTCGGCGCCGTTGGAGGCGATGATCTTCTGGTAGGCGTAGAAGGAGTCCTTCTTCTTGCGCTCGAGGGTGCCGGTGCCGTCGTCGTGCTTGTCGACGTAGATGAAGCCGTAGCGCTTGCGCATCTCGCCGGTGCCGGCACTCACCAGGTCGATGGGCCCCCACCAGGTGTAGGCAATGAGGTCGACGCCGTCGTCGACGGCCTCGCCCATGGCCTTGATGTGGCTCTGCAGGTAGGCGATGCGGTAGGGGTCGTGGATCGAGCCGTCCTCCTCGACGGTGTCGTAGGCGCCCATGCCGTTCTCGACGACCATGAGGGGCAGCTGGTAGCGGTCGTAGATCTCGTTGAGCGAGAAGCGCAGGCCGTCGGGGTCGATCTGCCAGCCCCAGTCGGTGGAGGAAAGGTAGGGGTTCTTGCCGCCAAAGGTCATGTTGCCGGCCGACTGCTCGACGTCGTGGGTGCCCACGATGTTGCTCATGTAGTAGCTAAAGGTGTAGAAGTCGATCTTGCCGTCGGCGATGTCCTGCAGGTCGCCGTCCTGGATGTCGAGCTCGATGTCGTGCTCGCGCCAGAAGCGCTTGGCGTAGGACGGGTAGGCGCCGCGGGCCTGGACATCGGAGCAGTACCAGTTCATCTGGCGCATCTGCTGCTGGTTAAGCAGGATGTCGGCGGGGTCGCAGGTGGCGGCGTAGGACAGGATGAAGCAGTCCATGTTGCCCATCTTGAGCGCGGGGTAGTTCTCGTGCGCATAACGGATGGCGCGGCCCGAGGCCACGAACTGGTGGTGGAGGGCCTGGAAGCGGGCCTGGAAGGTGGTGTGGACGCCCGAGGCGGGGCCCTCGTAGCCCTGGATCATCGAGGTCTCAAAGAGGTTGCCCATGTCCATGGTGCCGCAGTTGATCTCGTTGAAGGTCAGCCAGTAGGTCACCTTGTCGTGGTAGCGGTCGAGGATGGTCTTGGCGTAGTTCTCGAAGAAGCCGACGAGCTCGCGGGAGGCCCAGCCGTTGTACTTCTCGACCAGGTGATAGGGCATCTCGTAGTGGGACATGGTCACCAGGGGCTCGATACCGTGGGCGCGGCAGCAGTCAAAGACGCGGTCGTAGAAGGCAAGACCGGCCTCGTTGGGCTGGGCGTCGTCGCCGTTGGGGAAGATGCGGCTCCAAGAGATGGACATGCGGAACATGGTGAAGCCCATCTCGGCGAAGAGGGCGATGTCCTCTTCGTAGTGGTGGTAGAAGTCGATGCCGTCGTGGTTGGGGTAGAGCTTGTTGGGGTCGATGTCCAGCGTGATCTCGCGGGGCTTCTCGTACGAGCCGCCCATGAAGTGGTCGTCGACCGAGGGGCCGCGGCCGTCGACGTTCCAGGCGCCCTCGAACTGGTTTGCGGCGGTGGCGCCGCCCCAGAAGAAGCCCTTTGGGAAGATTGCTGCCATGATGCATCCTTTCTCGTTGGTTGTACGAGCTTGCTTGCTTGGGTTGAGTATGCCCCGGCGGCGCGGGATAGAAAAGAGGTGTCAGGAAACCTGACACCTCTTTTCGCGGTTGAGCTGGGTGAATTGGGCGTGAGTGATACTTTTTGATACTTTATCGGTGTATCCGGGCACGGCGGCACGCGCGGGCGGTTTGGCGCCACGGTCCCGCGGCGCCGCGCCTCTTTGCACCCCCCCGCGCACGATTTCCTGGTTTAAATCGGCAATCGGCGAGTAGCGGGTGCCCTGCGGCCGCAACTCAACTGGGCAAACGCGGCTCTAAACGGCTTCGCTACTCGCGGGTTTCCGGTTTAAACCAGGAAATCTCGCGCGAGGTGCCGGCGAGGCCTCCTGCGGGCCCGGTTTAGGCCATGGGATCGACGACTTCGCGCAGCGCGAGGTCCCGGCCGTCGAAGTCAAAGCGAAAAATCGCGCAGTTGGGCATGGGCCTGGCGTCGCTGTGGCGGGTCCAGTCGTCGCCAAAGGCACGCGGGACCTGCATCATGGCCACGCTGTGCGAAACGGCCAGCACGCACTCGTGGCCGGGGCGGGCCATGATGTCCAGCAGCCCGTCGACCACGCGACGGCGCAGCTGGTCTTCGGTCTCGCCGCCAAAACGGGCGTAGTGGTCTCCGTAGGGAAGGGGCACGTCGACGTCTTCGGTCAGGCCCTCGAAGCGGCCGAAGTTGATTTCCTTCAGGCACTTGACGCGCTGGTAGGGCTGGCCGGGAACCAGCAGCTCGGCCGTGTCGCAGCAGCGTTCGGAGGTGGAGGAGTAGACGTGGTCAAAGGCCGGCGCGTTGGCGGTAAGCCATGCCTCGGCGGCGCGGCCCTGCTCGATGCCCAGCTCGGTCAAGGGCGAGTCGCTCCAGCCCTGCTTACGGCGAAGGACGTTGAAGAGGGTCTGCCCGTGGCGGACCATATAAAGCGTTGACATGCGTCTCCTCAATGATGACACCCCGGCGCGGGCGGCTTGGCTGCCGCGGGAATCGTCGTGCGCGCGGTTGGATATAAGAACATAGGTTTTTTACCACAAGCGAGCGGGCGAAAGAAGAAAGGGTTGTGTCGTGGTTAAGAAGAAAACGCTGCTCAAGCGGGTGTTCGTTGCAGTGCTGGTTATCGTGGTCGCGGCTTGTGCGGGGTTCGTCGTGTGGGCTGGCGACTATTACCACGCGGGCGACGCGG
>CAVDXJ010000083.1:0-6494 GCA_963612765.1 Oscillospiraceae bacterium | reverse complement strand
GGATACCCGAGGTGTTTGATGTCCAAGAAAAGCAATAAGCCCAAGAACAGCAAGCCTACCGCCGGCGCCAGCCAAGACGGCGAGAAGCTCGGCGTGGCCGGCACCGCCAAGGCTGTCTCGGATAACGTCTTGGGAGACATGCTGGGTGTTGGCGAGAAGGTCGCCGACCCCGAGCTGCCCGAGGAAGAAATCGAGCTCGAGGTCGTTGAGGACCGCCGCCGCCTGATGCTGCAGGGCCTGGGTCTTCTCGCCTTATCCATCGTCTTGCTCTTTGCGGCGCTTTTTGCTTGGGTCGCGGCAAACAACACGGGCTATGTGGCCTTGCTGCTGGTTATCCTGGCCTTTCTCACCGCTGTCTGGTTTGTGTGTAAGGGCATGGGCAAGCGCTTCAACCGCTTTGCGTCCGGCGTTCATGTGGTCGACTTTGGTCAGCGCGACGTCTTTATCTACGAGAAGGCCGAGCCCAAGAAAGCCCTGGTCGTCCCGTACAGGCAGATCAAGAACTACAAGCTGATCCGCCAGGGCAGCTCGCTTCGCCTGCTGTTTGCCGGCGACTGGGTCAAGCACCCCAGCGGCTTCTACCTGGTGAACATCAACCGCCCGTTTATGAAGGATACCCTCGATGACCTGCAGAAAGACATCGCGCAGGTTATGCACGACCACCGTGTGAACGAGCGCAAGTAGCTTCCCGCGTCATTTGGTTATCGGTGGGCCTGTAGGCAAGCGGGCCCCAAAAAGATAGGAGACATAATGGCAACTGATAAAGAGCAGGTCCAGGAGTTCCTCAAGATCGCGCACGAGTCGATCGACAAGTACGTCGAGGGCATCGACTTCGAGGCCCTGAGCGCCGCTAAGCAGCTCATCCTTGACGCCGAGGCCAAGGGCGGTCGCCTGCACGTGACCGGCATCGGCAAGCCGGGCCACGTCTCGGGCTACGCCGCGTCGCTCTTCTCGTCCACCGGCACCCCCACCTACGAGCTTCACGGCACCGAGTGCGTCCACGGCTCTGCTGGTCAGACCAAGCCCGGCGACGTGGTGATCGCCATCTCTAACTCCGGCGAGACCAACGAGCTCAAGGCCACCGTCACCTGCCTCAAGGGCGTGGGCGTCCACATCATCGCCCTTACCGGCAACCCCAACAGCTGGCTTGCCAACGAGGCCGAGGTTGCGCTTATCGCCGGCGTCGAGCAGGAGGGCGACTCCATGAACAAGCCTCCGCGCGCCTCGATTCTCGCCGAGATCATGGAGCTGCAGTGCCTCTCTATCCTTCTGCAGAACGAGTACGGCCTGGAGCCCAACCAGTACGTCAAGTGGCACCCCGGCGGGGCCCTGGGCGCTTCTATCCGCGACGCCAAGTAAGGCCCTTCTCGCCAGCAATGCCGCCGCGCGGCACAGTTTAACAAGGAGACACGCATGTCTAAGTTCCAGGGCGTTATTGTCCCGATCGTCACCCCGTTCAACCGTGACGACAAGCAGTCCATCAACTACGACGCCGGCGAGAAGCTCGTCGAGAAGCTCATTGCCGAGGGCGCTAACGGCATCTTTACCTTTGGCTCCAACGGCGAGTTCTTTGTGTGCTCGGCCGAGGAGAAGATCGCTTTCTCTAAGTTCGTGATCGAGAAGGTTGCCGGCCGCGTGCCCGTCTACGTGGGCACCGGTGCCTGCTCCACCGCCGAGGCCATCGAGATGTCCAAGCAGGCCGAGGCCATTGGCGCCGATGCCCTCTCGGTCATCAACCCCTATTTCATGGGCATCTCTGACGACCAGCTCAAGAACTACTTCACCATGGTCGCCGAGAGCGTCAACATCCCCGTGATGCTCTACAACATCCCCAAGTGCACCGGCAAGAACATCTCGCCCGAGGTCGTGGCCGAGGTCGCCAAGATCGACAACGTCAAGGGCGTCAAGGACTCCTCTGGCAATATGGACAACCTCCAGGGCTACGTCGATGCCGCTAAGGGCAACGACGTGGATGTCCTGGTTGGCTCTGACGGCAAGATTTCTGCTGCTCACGCTATGGGTGCGGCGGGTGCCGTGGCCGGTACCGCCAACCTCATCACCAAGGTTGTCTGCGACCTGTGGAAGGCCCTGGATGCCGGCGACGCCGCCGAGGCCGAGCGCCTGCAGGCCGAGGTCGAGCCCATCCGCGATGTCTTGCACCTGGGCTCCACCCCGCAGACCCTCAAGCGCTCGCTCGAGCTGGCCGGCTACGAGGTTGGTCCTGCTCGCTACCCCGTGACCGAGGTGGGCGAGGGCATCGACGAGAAGTGCATCGCCATGCTCGACCACTACGGGATTGCCCACAAGTAGGCCGACCTGCGCTTATTCACGTTCCATTTTTGGGAGACGGAGACAAAATGATTCTTCAGAAGGCTAGTGTCACCAAGGCTTTGTACGAGACCGGCGCGTTTGCCGTTGTGCGCGTCCCCACCGTCGAGCGTGGCTGCGAGATCGCCGAGGGCCTGATTCGCGGCGGCGTTCGCGCCATGGAGATTAGCTACACCCTGCCCAACGCGGGCGAGGTCATTGCCGGTATCAAGGAGAAGTTTGGCGACCAGATCTGCGTTGGCGCCGGCACCGTCATGGAGGCCACGACCGCCCGTCTGGCCATCATGAGCGGCGCGGAGTTCATCGTGGCCAACATGATGAGCGACGAGGTTGCCCAGATCTGCAACCTGTACCAGATTCCTTACGCCCCCGGCTGCACCACGATGACCGAGGCCAACCACGCGCTGTCCATCGGCTCGGCCTTTATCAAGTGCTTCCCGATCTCCAACACCTACGGCACCCAGCTCGTGGGCCTGTTCAAGACCCCCACGCCCTGGATGCCCCTCATGATCTCTGGCGGCATCAACCTGGACAACCTGGCCACCTGGGTCAAGTCCGGCGCCGAGTGCTACGGCATGGGCAGCCTTTTGACCAAGGGCTCCGCGGACGAGATCGCCGCCAACGCCGCCCAGGTTCGCAAGATCATCGACGAGACCCGCGCCGAGATGGCCGCTGCCAAGTAAGCGAATTGCCTCATCGCTTCTCGCGTGAATTTGCCCCCGTAGGTGTCGCTGGCGCGGCCCTGCGGGGGCTTTTGTGGCTGGGGCGCGACGGGGCCTTTGAGCGCCGTCTAGACTTGGTCGCAAAGGTTGATTTCTGGTTCTGGTAAAACGTCCAAAACTATCAAATAATTCAAAGTGTTCCCAGGTAAACGGCACTTTTTCAACCGTTGGCCGCAAATATCAAAAACCCGCTTGCTCCTTACGCTACCCGCCGCTTTGGGGTGGTATCTTCAAGCTAGAAACGTAGGCGATCCGTCGCCTATAAGGGAGAAAAGGCAAGAGCACTGCAAACCACAATTGGAGGAGGAAAGCATGAAGTTCTTTATCGACACCGCCGACCTGGACGAGATCCAAGAGGCGCTTTCTTGGGGCTGCCTGGCCGGCGTGACCACCAACCCCAGCCTGTACGCCCGCACCGGCGGCAAGCTCGCCGACTTCGAGGGCCACATGGTCAAGATCGCCGAGATGTGCGGCGACCTGCCCGTCTCTGCCGAGTCCCAGGCCAAGACCACCGAGGGCATGATCGAGGAGGGCCGCCACCTGGCGAGCCTCGCCCCCAACATCGTGGTCAAGCTCCCCATCTGCGCCGAGTCCCTGGCCGCCACCCACCAGCTGGCCTCCGAGGGCGTGCGCATCAACATGACGCTTATCTTCTCGGCGCCTCAGGCGCTTCTCGCCGCCAACGCGGGTGCCCGCTACGTGAGTCCCTTCGTCGGCCGTTTTGATGACATTGGCGAGGACGGCATCTCCGAGCTGGCCAACGTTGTCTCTTGCATCGAGAACTACGACTGGACCGGCAAGAACGTCGACGACCAGGTCGAGATCATCACCGCCTCGATCCGCACCCCCAACCACGTGACGCAGGCCGCCCTGCTTGGCGCCGATATCGCCACTGTGCCGTTCGGCGCCCTTAAGAAGTGCCTGAAGCACCCCCTCACCGACCAGGGCATGGCTTCTTTCGACGCCGACTGGGCCAAGGTCGTCGCTGCTCAGTAGCGATCCCATTTAGCCGTCCTCGTAACACCCTCCGCGGCCCCAGGGCACCGCATCTAGGGGCTCCGACCCTCCTAGCGTACCTAAGTACGCGTCGTCGGGCTCGTCGCTCCCTATCTGCAGCACCCTGGGGTCGCCGCGCTGTTTTGGGGTATATTCGTAACGCATTTCCACTCGCAGACTTTTGGAGGCAACATGACTGACGAAGAGCTTCGCCGGATTGCCAACGAGGTGCGCAAGGGCATCGTCCGCGGTGTCCACGCGGCCAAGGCGGGCCACCCGGGTGGTTCTCTTTCTGCCGCCGATATCCTCACCTACCTCTACTTCGAGGACATGAACGTCGACCCGGCCGACCCCAGGAAGGCCGACCGCGACCGCCTGGTCATGTCTAAGGGCCACGCCGCGCCGCTGCTCTACTCGGTGCTGGCAAACCGCGGCTTCTTCCCCGTCGAGGAGCTCGAGACCCTGCGCCACGTGGGCAGCCGACTGCAGGGCCACCCCAACATGAACGACACCCCCGGCGTCGACATGTCCACCGGCTCGCTGGGCCAGGGCGTGAGCGCCGCCGTGGGCATGGCGCTGGCCGCCAAGCACTGGGGCATGCCGTACCGCACCTATGCCATCCTGGGCGACGGCGAGATCGAGGAGGGCCAGGTCTGGGAGGCGGCGATGTTTGCCGGCAACAAGGGCCTGGACAACCTGTGCCTGGTCGTCGACCACAACGGCCTGCAGATCGACGGCACCATCGAGGAGGTCAACTCCGCGATGCCCATCGCCGACAAGTTCCGCGCCTTCAGGTTCCACGTCGTGGAGGTCGCCGACGGCAACGACATGGGCGAGGTGCGCGCCGCCTTCGCCGAGGCCCGCGCGACGAAGGGCGCCCCCACCTGCATCGTGGCCGACACGGTCAAGGGCAAGGGCGTGAGCTACATGGAGAACCAGGTGGGCTGGCACGGCAAGGCCCCCAACGACGAGCAGTTCGAGCAGGCCATGGCCGAGCTCGAGGCCGCGGGAAAGGAGCTTTAAATGGCAGACGTGAAGAAGGTCGCCACCCGCGCGAGCTACGGCGAGGCCCTGGTAGAGCTGGGCGCCGAGAAGGACGACTTTGTGGTCCTGGACGCCGACCTGGCTGCCGCCACGCAGACCGGCAAGTTCAAGGCCGCCTATCCCGACCGTTTCTATGACGCAGGCATCGCCGAGGCCAACATGGTGGGCATCGCCGCTGGCATCGCCGCCGCGGGCAAGAAGGTCTTTTGCTCGACCTTCGCGATGTTTGCCGCCGGCCGCGCCTTTGAGCAGGTGCGCAACTCGGTGGGCTACCCGCACCTCAACGTCAACATCTGCGCCACGCACGCCGGCATCTCGGTGGGCGAGGACGGCGCCAGCCACCAGTGCAACGAGGACCTGGCCCTCATGCGCTCCATCCCCGGCATGACCGTCATCTGCCCGGCCGACGACGTCGAGGCAAAGGCCGCCGTCCGCGCCGCCTACGACTACGACGGCCCCGTCTACATGCGCTTTGGTCGCCTGGCCGTCCCCGTCTTCAACGACCCCGGGACCTACAAGTTCGAGCTCGGCCGCGGCATCGTCCTGCGCGAGGGCACCGACGTCACCATCGTGGCCACTGGCCTCATGGTCGCCGCCGCCCTCGACGCCGCCGAGTCCCTTGCCGAGAAGGGCGTCTCGGCCGAGGTTATCAACATCCACACCATCAAGCCTCTGGACGAGGAGCTCGTGCGCGCGTCTGCCGCCAAGACCGGCCGCGTCGTGACCTGCGAGGAGCACTCCGTCATCGGCGGCCTGGGCGACGCGGTCCTCTCCGCGCTGGCCGAGGATCCCGTGCCCGTGCGCAAGGTGGGCGTGAACGACGTCTTTGGCGAGTCAGGCCCCGCGCTCGACCTTCTCGCCAAGTACGGCCTCGACGCCGCCGGCGTCGAGCGCCAGGTCCTTGATTTCCTGGGCAAATAGGCCGATATAGCCGCTTTTAAGCTCGGCTCCCCGCGCCTTAAGGTGTGGGGAGCCTTTGTCTTTTGGGCGGGCGTTGGCCGATAGGCGCCTGACGCCAACTGCCCATTTGTTAAAATGTCTGAATCTGTCCGCTGTGAGCAAAAGGAAAAGGAGCTTTCGTGGCCAATCACTTCCGCAGCAACGAGCGACAGCCGGAGGACACGGGCGCCATCTTTAACGAAGTGGTGCCCATGGACGACGAGCAGGTGGACGCCGCCTTTTTTGGTGACGTGCCCGCCGTGGAGCAGCCCTCGGCCGACGTGCCGAGCGCGGCCAACGTGCCGCTGATGACTGCCCTCGAGCAGCCCGAGGAAGACCTCGCTGTTCGTGCCGTCACCGCCTCCGAGCCGGCAGACCCCACCGACCAGCCGGGATTCACCAGCGTGTTCGCGCCTCTCGCAGACGACAACACGCCCGCCGTCCCGCGCACCGGTGTGCCTACCG
>CAVDXJ010000082.1:0-6532 GCA_963612765.1 Oscillospiraceae bacterium | reverse complement strand
GGCAGCGGGCTGCTCTCCAGCAAAGGTCCGATGATTTGACCCAGGCCGCAGTCCTGCAGCATCCAGCGAATGACGCCGCCGCATGCGATGACCAACAAGATCATGCCCACGGGCTTAAGCGAGCGGTCGGCCAGGGCCTTGAGCTCGGTGCCGGAGTAGCCGCGACGGGCGCCCAGGAGATACATGGCAACCAGCGTCGCCACCGTAAGGGCGACAAAAGGCTTGCCGAGAAACGCCAGGAAATCGGCCGCGGCGGCGGGAAGGGGCAGGTAAGCAGACAGCGTGCCCAGAAGGATAAGGAGCAGCGGGGCCAAGACGATGGCCAACACCATGCCAAACGAGGGCGGCTCTTTCTCGTCGCCGGTATCCTCGGCTGCGGCTACGTGCTCGGGCACGGCGGCGAAGATGCGGGCGCCCACGTTGCGGCCCCAAAGGACTCCGGCGACCGCCATGGCCGCGAAGGCCGTGGGCACGCCTACCAAGATCATGGTGCCCAGGTCGACGTTGAGCGTGCCCGCTACCAGGACAGATCCGGCCGAAGGCGGGACAAAGGCATAGCCCGAGGCCAGGCCGGCGAGAAGCGCGATGCCATAGTAGAGCGTGGACTTCTTGGTCTGCGAGGCTACCGAGAAAGCCAGCGGGATCAAAACGACGACGCCCGCCTCGAAGAAGACCGTGGTGCCAATGACCAGACCCGTGATGCCCAAGGCCCAGCTCGAGTGCCCCTGGCCAAACTTCTCGATGAAGGTCGAGGCGATCTTCTTGGCGCCGCCGCTCTCCTCAAGAATCTGGCCAAACATCGAGCCCAGGCCAATGAGCAGGGCAATGTTTTGCAGGGTGGTGCCCACGCCCTTGGTCACCGTGGAGGCCACCAGGTCCAGCGGCATGCCGGCCCCGATGCCAATGAACAGGGCCGATACCATCATCGAGAGCAACGGGTGAAGCTTGAGCTTGATGATGAGCGCAAGCAGCAGGGCGATTCCCAGAATCGCCGAGACGACCAGCCGCGTTGGGTCGGCCATGTAGGTTGGGTCTGCCATTTCCTCTCCGATTCATCAGACCTTTGCAATTCGTCTGATGACTATAGCGGGTTTTACGGTCATCAGACGTTTTAAGCGCGAAATTTGGCCAAATTCATCTGATAAATCCTGTGAGCGGTAGTGGATTTCGAGGTAAACGGCAATGGCGTTCGCGGCGCGGGCGGGCAATTTCTTCTCGCTGCCCTACAATGCATCTGATGACTTTTACACCACAAGGAGAAATCATGCCTAAAGACCAGGGCCTGCCCGAGCAACTTGCCGAGAAGATCATCCAGCTCATCCTTGACGAGGGGCTGGAGCAAGGCGACCGCCTTCCCAACGAGACGGTGCTGATCGAGCGCCTGGGGGCGGGCCGCAGCTCGGTGCGCGAGGCCGTGAAGCTCCTGCAGTCCAGAAACATCGTGCGCGTGCGCCAGGGCTCGGGCACCTACGTGGCGTCGAACCCCGGCATGGTCGACGATCCTTTGGGCTTCACCTTTATCGACGACAAGCGCCGCCTGGCCCGCGACCTTCTTGAGGTGCGCTTCATGATTGAACCCGAGGTAGCGAGAATGGCCGCCGAGCGCGCGAGCGCCGAGCAGGTGGCGCGCATCCGCGAGCTGTGCGACAAGTCCGAACGCTTGGCCGAGGCGGGCGAGGACTACTCCGAGGCCGACACCGAGTTCCACAACGCCGTGGCCCAGGCCAGCGGAAACCTGGTGGTGCCGCGCTTGATGCCCGTGCTTAAGGCATCGGTGCCGCTGTTCATCGACGTGACCGGCAGGCGCCTTATTGCCGAGACGATCCGCACGCACCGCGGTGTGGCCAACGCCATCGCCGCCCACGACGGCACGGCGGCGCACGACGCGATGTACCTGCACCTGGTTTACAACCGCAACGCCATTGCGCAGCTGGCCGAGAGCGACGGGCAGGAGTAGCGGGTCACAAGATCTGCGAAGGTGGCGAGACGAAAACACGGGCCACAAGGTTTAACCTCGCGGCCCGTGCGCGTTTCTCAGCGATAAATTTGTGCCCGTATAACATAAAAGCAGGTAGGAAATTTGCTTTCCTACCTGCTTAAAATTCCTGGTGGCGGGGAAGGGAATCGAACCCCTGACACGGGGATTTTCAGTCCCCTGCTCTACCAACTGAGCTACCCAGCCGTTTGGTGCGGGAACTAATATAACAAACATCTCCCCCAACGCCAAGCACTTTTTTATATTTTTTCTCGCGTGGAATAGCGCGGGCCTTTTCGCACCGCATTACGCCGTTGCAGCCAGCGGCCTTCCGGGCTTAGGCATGGCTTCCTTGCGAGCCTCAAGAGAGGCGCGCGAGATCATGCGTCTGCTGCCGTCGCGCCATGAATCGAGCAGACCGGCTTTACAGAGCTGAGCAACACGAGCGGTGGACACGCCAAGCTCGCGGGCGGCCTCGGCGGCGGTCACTGCCGGGATATCCCCCAGCTCGCGAGATACAGCGATTGCGATGATGCTGCCGCCATGCCGGGACTTGTGACCAAGCGACCTTGGCGGCAACTCGACGCCATCGGTGAGATGCGCGTCAACCATGCCAGAGAGCCAATCGACGGCCGAGTCCATCGCATCGTCGAAGTCCTCGCCAAAGGTGCCGCCCTCCATTGGCGGGCATGGCCAGGCATTGACATAGCCATCGGATTTAAAGAACTCGAACTCCCATACGTAGACCATTTCGAACCTCCCCGCAGGCTATCGCAGCCCCGCCTGCCTCAAAATCCTCTTTGCAGTCTGGTCCTCTATTTCGCGATGACGCTTGACCATGATCATCTTCCCATCCTTCCAGAAGTGCTCATGGTTGGTACCGCCGCGTGATACCCAGCCATTCGCAAGAAGAATCCTCACCAGCTCTCGTCTCTGCATGTTCAGCTCCAACTGATATCTAGTATCTTAGCGTTTGCTAATAGTTATTCAACCCGACACTTAGCATTTCCTAATATTTTTCGTCGAAAGTCCGGGTTAGAAATGGGGCCCGCATTGCTGTGGGCCCCAGGGGCAAATCGATATGCCGTGCGCGTTGGCTAGAAGGCTCCGCCGCCGCCTCCGCCGCCAAAGCCGCCGCCTCCGCCGCCAGAGAAGCCGCCGCCTCCGCCGCCACCGCCGCTGCTAGAAGACGACGATAGGTTGGCCACCGATACCTCGTGGGCGCTCTTCACGCAATCGTTGAACGCGTTGATGGGCGTGTGCGGGCCCCAGCCCCAGTAGTACCAGCCGTACGTGGGTGCCAGGTACGGGTCTTCCAAAAGCTCGGGCGCCACGGTCTTGAGCTGCTTCACGACCTCGTCGGCCACGTCCAGGACAACGGCCATGACCAGCAGGCGATTCCACAACACGACGTCGGTAGGCACGGCCTCGTCCAGGTGCGTAAAGTCCAAAAGCCATGCGCGCAGGGCCTTGAGCTGTGCGTTTACCTCCACACCTTCCTTGTTGATGTCCTTGAGGCCCACGCTCACGATGATGGCCGCGACGCCCACGGCGATAAGGACCAGCGGAATCAGCAGGGTTGCCAGGTTGGCCTCAAAGGCGCCAAACCAGATCAACATGACGGTCACAATAATGCCGACAACGATATCCACAGAGCCGATGGCAATCAGCTTGCCCTTGCCGGTGGACTTGTCGGTGCCGTAGAAGCGCGTGAGGCACGCGGACTGGGCGGCCTCGCACCAGCGCTTGTAGGCGCCGCTGTACTCGTCAGGGTTCTTCTCAGCGTATTTCTCAAGGCGCGAGAAGGCCACCGTGGGACGTCCGCTCTCGTCCTTGCGCTTGGACGCGTAGCTGTAGAGCAGGGTATTCACCTTGCTATCGATGGTGCGCTGCTCTTTGGGCAGGGCCATAACGGCCTTGGAGTCCTGCAGCGAGCTGACCTTGGTGAGCTCGAAGTCCTCCTTCTCTTTCTGCTTGCCAAAGACGCCCTTGGTGCGGATGGTCGCCTTGCGCAGGCTGATGACGCCCGCGTCGGTGAGGTGCATGAGGGTCGCGGTGAATTCCTTGGGCTCGGCCTCGCCGCCGTTGTAAAGGGCGCCCAGCACAGCCGGGTGGTCGTTGGTGGGCACATCACGGAAGTACTTGTCCTGGAAAACCGGGGTGTGCTCGCGGTCATAGCGGCGCTTGGTCTTGACGATGACAAGGACGCTCAAAACTGAGGCGCCCACGCCCACGGCAACGACGCCGTACAGGGCGAGACGGGCCGCGTTGCGCTTGGCGTTGGCCTCGTCGGCCCACTGCTGCTCCTCAGACAAGATGCCGTCAAGCTTCGAGCCCGAGGTCTCCTCAACGCCGGCCAGCCACGACGTGGGGAAGGTCACGCGCATCTCGGCGTATTCCTCGGTGCCCACGCCCGGCGCCTTGAAGACGATCTTGCCCGAGTCGTCAAAGGTCACGTCGCCGTCCAGCGGACCGTGGCCCCAGGCACGCACGTTGTCGCCGGCGCTGACGCTCTCGCCCGCGGCCACCGGCAAGGTCAAGGTGCAGGTGACGTTTTGCGACTCGACGTCCCAACCGTCCGAGACAAACTTCCAGTAGAGCTCGGAGGTGTCGGACCAGCGGGTGACGATACCCGTGGCCGTGTAGTTGATGGTAAAGGTGCCCTTCTCGTCATCATGGCTCGAGTAAATCTTAAGGCGAATTATCGAGCCGCTTTGGCTCACCGTGTAGGTGTTGTTGTCGCCGGAATCCGACTGCGTGAGCAGCGTGCCATCGGCCGAGACGTCGCCCACGGCAATCTGGACATCCTTGCCGTTTGAGCTGTTGTAGCCGCACGGGATGTCCCAGTAGACGCCGTTGTAGTGCCCGTCAAAGTCAAAGGTGCGCGTCTCAGTTACGCTCAGCTGGCCGTCGGCCGAGACCGCGGCGTCGATGTTGACGGCCGAGATCTCGTAGCTTTTAGCGTGCGCGATTACCGGGGACAGAGAAACGACCCCAATCATGACGCTTGCCAAGACGGCAAGGAGCGCAAGCAGTCGGCGGCGGCGCGCACGAGGCGGTGATTGACGTGTAGCGGTATTGGCCATTTCTAGACCTTTCGTCCGTAGCGAGAAGAGCCACTAGCTTCACTTTGAAGTGTAGCCCAACCGCACGCACCCCGGAGCAGGCCTTTGTTAGGGCGCCCGCTCAACCTCAAGAATCGTGCCGCACAGCTCCACGGCGTCGCCGGGTAAGACGAGCGCTACGTCGCAGATGGGCTCTTCCCCATAGAGCGCCGGGTTCGTCGAGCCCAGGTCCTGAAACTCGACGCCATCGGGTGCTGGGACAAGCCGCAGGTGCTTGTCCGAGACGCTTCGCTGGTGTAGGACAACGTCGCAGTCGGCGGCACGGCCCACGATAAGGCCCGAGGCCGAAACAGGAAGAAGCGTGTCGGAGAGGGCGGTCTTCACCCGCACGGCCCAGGCCGAGGCAGGCGAAGCGGGCTCGGGCGGCTCTTCCTCGTAGAGGTAGTCCGGTTCGTCGACGTCGTAGATTCCCGGCTCAAGTTCGGGGTCGGGCTCGGGCTCTTGCTCGGGCACCAACCCCGGCAAAGGCTCCGACGCGACAGTCGTCTTCGCATCTTCAAACCGATACAGACACCCATAGCAAGTCCCCATGTCGTCAAAGAGCTTCTCGCCGCAACGCGGGCAGGTCTTGTAGCCAAACGCGGCTTCCATGTTTGTCTCCTCCTTTCTCTAAAACCCCGCGCTTATCGCGCTGATCCAAAGGTGCTGGCCGGGCTTTACCCAGCCCTCGCCAGACTCGGGCCTCTCTAGCACGCAGGCCGCGCGCCCCTCAGAAAGACAGCGCCCCGGCCCTACCGACCTATGGACGCTCAAGACCTCTCCCCTCTCGCCAATAAAGGCCACGTCAATGGGGTAGTTCATCCCAAAGGTATGAATCGATGAGCAGCGCGTGAGGGCCACCGGATCAGCGTCTGGCCCAGTACCCAAAAGCCCCCGCAACCTACCGAGCCAGCTCGAGAGCACCCGAAACTCAAAGACGCGATCGGGCTCCTCATCGGCCTTAAGCCTTGCAATCGCCACTTACACCACCACCCCGGGCCTAAATCGGTCGACTACCAAAGAGCGCTCGTGCACCAAGTACAGCGGCGCCTCGAGGGTTATCCCCGGCATCCGCATGAGCCTGGGCCACGGCCTAAAACGCAACGTGCAGGTAAAGCGCGTGAGGAAGGGCGAAATGACAAAGTTCGCGCTTGTCGCATCGGTATTGCCGAGCTTCTCGGCCGTGACCTCCACCTCGCAGTTGCCCTCGCGCCCCAGCGACGAGGTTATGGACTCCTCGACTGCCTGGACAGACGCAGCGATGCTTTGCTCGCCCGAGGGCGCGACCCCCTGCGTCACCACGGCGTTTAGGCTAATGCGGTCGAAGGCGGCGCACGCATCGATGAACAACATGAGGTTGTAAACGATCAACGCGCATACCAAGACCACAGGCAAGATAATCGCCGCCTCGACGCACATCTGGCCAGACGTGCCTGCCACCGCCCCACGGCCC
>CAVDXJ010000081.1:0-6586 GCA_963612765.1 Oscillospiraceae bacterium | reverse complement strand
GCCAAGGCCCACGACGTGCGCGACACCTCCCTCAAGATGCCCCACGGCTCCTACGGCCGCGTCGTCGACGTGGTGCGCTTTAGCCGCGAGGCCGGCGACGACCTGCCTCCTGGCGTCAACGAGCTCGTTCGCGTCTTTGTCGCTCAGCGCCGCAAGATCCAGCAGGGCGACAAGATCGCCGGTCGCCACGGCAACAAGGGTGTTGTCTGCAACGTCCTGCCCGTGGAGGACATGCCCTACATGGCCGACGGTACCCCCGTCGACGTCCTTCTCGACCCCTTGGGCGTTCCTTCCCGTATGAACGTCGGCCAGCTGCTCGAGTGCCACCTTGGCTGGGCCGCTGCCCACGGTTGGGACGACGAGTCCGCCGACTCCAAGCGTTACGTCCCCGGCCCGATCAACGTCGCCACGCCCGTCTTTGACGGCGCCACCGACGTCGAGGTTGCCGAGGTCCAGCGCCGTACCAACATCAACATGATGAACAAGGCCGCCCAGGTCTACGGCGAGCACATGCGCGAGGACTTTGTCCCGCAGCTCAACGAGCTGGGCAAGACCACCCTGTACGACGGCCGCACCGGCGAGCCCTTCAAGAGCAAGATCACCGTTGGCGTGTCCTACATCCTGAAGCTCGGCCACATGGTCGACGACAAGATCCACGCGCGTTCGACCGGCCCTTACTCTCTGGTTACCCAGCAGCCTCTGGGCGGCAAGGCCCAGTTCGGCGGCCAGCGCTTCGGCGAGATGGAAGTTTGGGCACTGTACGCGTACGGTGCTTCCAACGTCCTGCAGGAGATCTTGACGGTCAAGTCCGACGACACCAACGGCCGTGTCAAGACCTACGAGTCCATCGTCAAGGGCGAGAACGTGCCCGTGGCCGGTATCCCCGAGTCCTTCAAGGTTCTCGTGAAGGAGATTCGCTCCCTGGCTCTTAACATCGAGCCCATCTCCTACAAGAAGCGCGCCGAGCGTGCCCAGAAGGAGCAGGCGGCCAACGCCGCCAGCGCCGTTGACGTCTTTGCCGGCATGTCCGACGCAGACGAGCTCATCGGCGGGCTTACCAATGACGCAGCCGACCAGGCCGACACTGTCCTTACTGGCGCCGCTGACAGCGATAAGGAGTAACTGTGGCAGACTTCGATACCACTGACTTCGATGCAATTAAGATCTCGCTGGCTTCTGCCGACGAGATTCGTAGCTGGTCCAAGGGCGAGGTCAAGAAGCCCGAGACCATCAACTACCGTACCCTCAAGCCCGAGAAGGACGGCCTGTTCTGCGAGAAGATCTTTGGACCTTCCAAGGACTGGGAGTGCTCCTGCGGCAAGTACAAGGGCATCCGTTTCCGCGGCATCGTCTGCGAGCGCTGCGGCGTTGAGGTGACCACCGCCAAGGTGCGTCGTGACCGCATGGGCCACATCGAGCTTGCTGCTCCCGTGAGCCACATTTGGTACTTCAAGAGCCCCGCGACCTTCCCCCTTGCCCGTCTTCTCGACATCAAGAGCAAGGATCTTGAGAAGGTCCTGTACTTCGCTTCCTACATCATCACCGACGTCGATACCGAGGCCCGTCAGGAGGACGCGGACACCCTCAAGGAGGAGCTGGCCGCCGATCTCGAGGAGCTCGACGCCGAGCGCGACGACCAGATCGAGCGCCTGAAGGAGCAGGGCGAGGCCACCGAGGACGAGTTCGGCGACGTGGAGCCCCTCTCCGCCGACGAGATTCGCGCCGGCATCGCCGACCTCGAGGAGGAGTACGAGGAGGAGAAGACCCTTCGTCGCGAGGCCTACGAGAAGTTCATGCAGCTCGAGAAGCGCGAGCTCATCTCTGACGAGGGCCTGTTCTCTGAGCTCAAGCGCTACTACGGCATCTACTTCAAGGGCGGCATGGGCGCCGAGGCTGTTCGTGAGCTTCTCCGCGGTGTCGACCTTGAGGCCGAGGCTACCGAGCTTCGCGCCATCGTGGCCAACGAGGACTCCCAGAAGCAGAAGCGCGAGAAGGCCATCAAGCGCCTCGAGATCGTGGACGCCTTCCTTAAGGGCGGCAACGATCCCGCAGACATGATCCTTGACGTCATCCCCGTCATCCCGCCCGACCTTCGCCCGATGGTCCAGCTCGACGGTGGCCGCTTTGCTGCCTCTGACCTCAACGACCTCTATCGTCGCGTCATCAACCGCAACAACCGACTCAAGCGCCTGCTTGACCTGGACGCCCCTGCGATCATCGTCAACAACGAGAAGCGTATGCTCCAGGAGTCCGTGGACGCCCTGTTTGACAACGGCCGCCGTGGCCGTCCCGTCACCGGCCGTGGTGGCCGCCCCCTGAAGTCTCTTGCCGAGGCTCTCAAGGGTAAGCAGGGTCGCTTCCGCCAGAACCTGCTGGGTAAGCGTGTCGACTACTCTGGCCGTTCGGTTATCGTCGTCGACCCCAAGCTCAAGCTGCACCAGTGCGGCCTGCCTTCGCAGATGGCCCTCGAGCTCTTTAAGCCCTTCGTGATGCGCCGCCTGGTCGAGCTCAACAAGGTCGAGAACATCAAGGGCGCCAAGCGCGCGATCGACCGTCAGCAGTCCGCCGTTTGGGACGTGCTCGAAGAGGTCATCCAGGGCCGTCTGGTTCTTCTCAACCGCGCACCTACCCTGCACCGTCTGTCCATCCAGGCCTTCGAGCCCGTGCTGGTCGAGGGTAAGGCCATCCACCTGCACCCGCTGGTCTGCGCCCCCTTCAACGCAGACTTCGACGGCGACCAGATGTCTGTCCACGTGCCCCTGTCCACGCAGGCCCAGACCGAGGCCCGCGTCCTCATGCTGTCCAGCAACAACCTGCGCTCCCCGGCATCCGGTAAGGTGCTCACCGTTCCTTCTCAGGACATGGTCTTTGGCGTCTACTTCCTTACCTCTGGCAAGGCCGGCGAGAAGACCGAGGCCGCTCAGGTCTACGGTTCCTTCGCCGACGCCACCCGCGCCTTCGAGGCCGACTCGACCCTGGATCTCCAGGCTCCCGTCGTCGTGCGCGTGAGCGCCGCCGACGCCAACGTCGAGGAGGACGGCAAGAAGATCTTCCGCGTTCGCAACGGCCGCGGCGACTCCGTTGACTTTGACGTCACCGAGCACACCGCCCGCTTCGAGACCACCATCGGTCGCGTGATCTTCAACACCCAATGCCTGCCCGCCGATTACCCCTTCATCAACTACAAGATGGTCAAGGGCGACATCTCAACGCTGGTCAACGACTGTTGCGACCGCTACCCGCTGGCCCACGTCGAGCCCATCCTGGACGCCATCAAGGAGACCGGCTTCCACTACGCCACCCTGGCGGGCCTTACGGTTTCTGTGTGGGATGCCGTTATCCCCGGCGACAAGCCCGAGCTTCTTGAGGAGGCCCAGGACCGCGTCGACCAGATCAACGAGTACTACGAGGACGGCTTCCTTTCTGAGCGCGAGCGTCACGTCGAGGTCGTTAACGCCTGGACCGAGTGCACCGACCTTCTCGGTTCCAAGATGCTCGAGGGCTTCACCGAGGACAACCCCATTTACATGATGGCTGACTCCGGCGCCCGTGGCTCCAAGACCCAGCTTCGTCAGCTCGCTGGTATGCGAGGCCTCATGGCCGACATGTCCGGCGAGACGATCGACCTTCCCATTAAGGCGAACTTCCGCGAGGGCCTTGAGCCTCTGGAGTACTTCATCTCCACCTACGGCGCCCGTAAGGGTCTGGTCGATACCGCGTCGCACACCTCCGACTCCGGTTACCTGACCCGTCGTCTTGTCGACGCTGCCCAGGACGTCATCGTGCGCGAGGAGGACTGCGGCACCGACGAGGCCGTGACCTACCCGCTGGTCAAGCCCGGCGAGACCGCAGTCGACGCCGACCTCGTTGGCCGTTGCGCCTTGAACGACATCGTTGACCCCGAGACCGGCGAGGTTCTTATCGCCGCCGACGGCTACATCGAGTCCAAGGCCGACCTCGAGATGCTGGTCGAGCACGGCCTCAAGAAGGTCCAGCTCCGCGCCCTTCTCACCTGCAAGTCCAAGTACGGCGTGTGCCAGAAGTGCTACGGCTGGGATCTTTCCACCCGTCGCCCGGTCAATATCGGCACCGCTGTTGGCGTTATTGCTGCCCAGTCCATCGGCGAGCCTGGTACCCAGCTTACGATGCGTACCATTCACTCCGGCGGCGTCGCAGGCGCTGACGACATTACGCAGGGTCTTCCTACCGTTGCTCGTATGTTCGACATCGTCGGCAACGTCAACGAGAAGATCCTTGGTCGCGAGGCCGACCTGGCCCCCGTCTCTGGCCTGCTTCGCGTCCAGCCTGAGCAGACCGAGTACCTCATCCGCATCCTTGACAGCGAGGACCCCACTCGCATCATCGAGGAGTGGCGTGTCCCGGCCTCTGCCCGCTTCATGCCCGGCATCGAGGACGGCGTGGAGGTTCGCGCCGGCGACCAGATCACCCGCGGCTTCGTCAACTTCCGCAAGCTGCGCAAGCTGACCGACATCGAGTCCACGATGCACACCTTCGTTGAGTCCGTTAAGGACGTCTATACCTCCCAGGGCGTAGACCTCAACGACAAGCACATCGAGGTTCTCGCACGTCAGATGCTGCGCCGCGTCCAGGTCACCAACCCGGGCGACTCCCAGTACCTGCTGGGCCAGTACGTCGACCGCTACGTCTTTGCCGACACGGTGAAGAACGTGGCCCTGGCCGGCGGCACCCCGCCCGAGGCCGAGCCCGTCATCCTTGGTACCCTCAAGGTCGCCTCTTCGATTGACTCCTGGCTCTCCAGCGCGTCGTTCATCCGCACCGCCGGCGTCCTTACCGAGGCCGCCATCGAGGGCGACGTCGACCACCTGCTGGACCTCAAGTCCAATGTTATCGTTGGTAAGAAGATCCCTGCTGGTACCGGCCTTGACGCTTACCACAACGTCGAGCTCACCTACCACGGCGCCAAGATCGACGGCCCCACCTCGCCGATGGCCAAGAGCCTTCCCGAGTGGGCTCCCGACGAGCTCAAGGGCATCGAGGAGCAGCTCCCCAAGCAGCTCGACTGGATCGGCGACGACTACGGCTTTGGCGGCGTCTACTCCAAGAACGGCCGCACCCTCTCTTCCGAGGACGCCAAGCTGTACCTGTTTGACGACCTTGGCGTGTCGCAGCGCTGGACCAACAAGTTCAGCGAGGTTGGCATCGAGACCGTGGGCGACCTCATTGGCAAGACCGAGGACGACCTGCTGCGCATCGATGGCATTGGCGCCAAGGCCATCGAGGAGCTGCGCGACGGCCTTGAGGCCCGTGGCCTGCTCTACATCCTTGAGCCCGAGAACGACGAGGCCGACTCCGAGGACCTGTCTCAGCTCCTCAACATGGTCTTCTCGCCTGATGCCGATTCTGACATCATGCTGGGCACCGCGGCTCCGTCCAAGCACCACTTTGACGACGAGCTGATCGGCGGCTCTGCCGACGACGCGTCGTCTGACTCGGACGACATCATCAACGAGGACCTTGGTTCTCTTGATGACCTGCTTTCCCAGGTTGTGAAGCAGGAGAGCGGCGACGAGGAGTAGTTCCTAGATTCGCGCTCATAACGCATTTCTATGGCGGTCCCTTGCGGGGCCGCCATTTTTGTCATAGGGGGGTGTGGCCCTTACGGCAAGCTGAAGGGAGTATATTTGTAGGCTATCGATTTTCCCGCAATAAGGAGGACGCCATGACAATCCGTCCGTTCCAGTCAAGAAGGCGCGGTCTTCTCGCCGCCGTTGCCGCATGCGCGTTGACCTGCGTCGCATTGGCCTGCGCCTTTGCGGTGCCGACCGCCGCGCTGGCCGACGAGACCTACATCGCCCACTCCGTCGACGAGGCCGGCAACCGCACGGACTATACGACCATCAACGCCGCCGTCAACGACGGCTACAGGGGCAAGACTATCGTCATGGACGCGGACTGGTCGGTTGGCGTGATTGTTAATCCTGGTGAGCATAGGGGCCTCGAGATTCCCGAAGGCAAAAAGCTGACCATTGATATGGCCGGCCACACGATCAGGAACGATTACTACACGAATGCCATAACGTTGGGCAAGGGATCCGAGCTCAAGCTCATGTCCAGCAAGAAGGCTGAAATCCACTATAAGGGTTTCGACCCCAATAACAGCAGCAAGCGCGACTACACGCTGAACACGGGCGGGCTTGTGACCAATACGCTCGACGCTGGAGACAGCGGCATCGAGGTGGGCGAGTCCGCCAAGCTGACCCTCGACGGGGTCGCCGTCGCTGGTTGTCGCAGCGGCGATCAAAGCGCTACTGGGGCCGTGTGCATGGGTAGCCACTCGAGGCTGGACATGATGAACGGCGCATCGATCGAGCATAACTTGAACACTCAATCCGGCGGCGGCGTCAACGTGTACGGCAAGGACGTAGCCATCAACATGAGCAACGCCTCCATTAGCTACAACCGCTCAAACGAAAGAGGCGGCGGCGTCTTCTTCTACGACGACAGGGCCACCCTTGCCATGAACGACGGCTCGCGCATCGAGGGCAACATCGCCAAGGCGGGCGGCGGCGTCTATTTCAGGATGACACGCTTCAACCTTACCTCC
>CAVDXJ010000080.1:0-6596 GCA_963612765.1 Oscillospiraceae bacterium | reverse complement strand
CAAAACAGCTCCTCGGCAGTACGGCCGCCCAGCAGCACTGCGATCTGGTCGAGCATGCCCTCGCGGGTCTCCAGGAAGTGGTCCTCCTCGGGGATCTGCATGGTGTAGCCCAGGGCCTGGCCGCGGCTCACGATAGAGATCTTGTGCACCGGGTCGGAGTTCTCAAGGATGTGCCCCACCAGGGCGTGGCCGCTCTCGTGGTAGGCGATGACGTTGCGCTCCTTCTCGGTCATGACGCGGCTCTTGCGCTGCGGGCCGGCCATCACGCGCTCCATGGCCTCCTCGACCTCGTTGCTGCTGATCTTAGTCAGGCGACGGCGGGCGGCGAGAAGGGCGCTCTCGTTCATGAGGTTGGCCAGGTCGGCGCCGGTGAAACCGGGGGTGATCTTGGCAATGCGGGCCAGGTCAACGCTGGAATCCAGCGGCTTGTTCTGCGCGTGCACGCCCAGGATCTTCTCGCGTCCGGCAACATCGGGACGGTCCACGGTGACGCGACGGTCAAAGCGGCCGGGGCGCAGCAGGGCGGGGTCCAGGATGTCGGGACGGTTGGTGGCGGCGATCAAAATGACGGCCGAGTTGTCCTCGAAGCCGTCCATCTCGACCAGCAGCTGGTTCAAGGTCTGCTCGCGCTCGTCGTGGCCGCCGCCCACGCCGGCGCCGCGCTGACGGCCCACGGCGTCGATCTCGTCGATAAAGACGATGCAGGGTGCGGCAGATTTTGCCTGCTTAAACAGGTCGCGCACGCGAGAGGCGCCCACGCCCACGAACATCTCGACAAAGTCAGAGCCAGAAATCGAGAAGAACGGCACGCCCGCCTCGCCGGCCACGGCCTTGGCCAGCAGGGTCTTGCCGGTGCCCGGAGGGCCAACCAGAAGCACGCCGCGCGGGATCTTGGCGCCCATGTCGCGGTAGCGGTCGGGCTCGCTTAGGAAGTCGCGGACCTCCTCGAGCTCCTCGACGGCCTCATCGATGCCCGCGACGTCGGCGAACTTAACCTTGGGGCGCTCCTCGGCCGTGGTCATGGCCTTGGTCTTGCCAAACTGCATGGCCTTGCCGTTTTGGTCGCCAATGCGGCGCATGTAGTAGACCACCAGGGCAATAACGACCAGCGTAGGCACCACAGAGACCAGGATCGTCTCCCAAATCTCGTTGGAAGAGGTGTCGATCTTGTAGGTCACGTTGGGGTTGTCGGCCATGAGCTCGGCCAGGCTGTCGGTGCCAATGTAGACGCTCTTGTACGAGCGCGTGGCCTTATCCTTGCCCGAGCCGGTGGTGTACTGGCCTGTCACGCTGGCGTCGGAGGTCTTATAGGTGACGCTCTCGACGCGCCCGTCCTTGAGCGCAGTCACGAACTCGTTGGTGGCAAGGGTATCTACCTGGCCGTTTCCGGCAAAGGGGTTGCCGCCAAACGAGAAAATCAGGTACGCGACGATGAGAAGGACGATGACCAGCGTGGCCACGTACGAGCGCGGGGAGGGGCCGTCTCCGTTGGGGTTGGGCATAAAACTTCCCCCAAGCGGGTCCTTATCCGAGCCCAACAGGCGTTTCTCGGGCTTCTGCTCACGGTTGGGGGAAGACTTCTCCTCGCCGGGCTTGGGCGGACGGCCGCCGCGGGCGTCTTTGTCGTCTTTGTTGCTAAGGGACAAAACAAAACTCCTTTATTACTTGGTGTAGACCTCGGGCTTAAGCACGCCGATGTAGGGCAGGTTGCGGTAGCGCTCGGCGTAGTCCAGGCCGTAGCCCACGATGAAGGAATCGGGCACGTGCGCGCCCACGTAGTCGGGCTCGACGGCCGGCTTCTTGCCGTCGACGTCCTTGACCAGGAAAGAGGCGATCTTGATGGACTTGGGGTTGCGGGCGCCCAGCATCTTGATGAGGTAGGACAAGGTGATGCCCGAGTCCAGGATGTCCTCGATGATCAACACGTCGCGGCCCTCGATCTTGGAGTCGAGGTCCTTCAGGATGCGCACGACGCCCGAGCTCTTGACGCCGTCGCCGTAGCTCGAGACGGCCATGAAGTCGACGGAAAGCGGGCACTCGATGGCGCGCATGACGTCCGCCATGAAGATGATCGCGCCCTTGAGCACGGTCACCAGCAGCGGGTTTTTACCCAGGTAGTCGCGGGTAATCTCGGCGCCCATCTTAGAGACAATCTCCTGGATGTCCTCCTGGGACAAAACGACCTCTTGGATATCGGGGTGAAGACCCTCCATTGTGTTCCCCTTTCTGGGAAGAAACGGCGTATGAGCTTGTAGTTTTACCCCAAAGCGGGGCGCAGGCTCAATTCTAACAGCTGACTTGTAGCAGGCACGCAACGCGCGCGCTCGTCGGCCCTAATTCCCGCAACCCACACGATGGAGCCGGTGGGGGCGGTACGCAGGATGGGCACGCGGTCCTTGTCGGCGGCCGCGATGCGCGCCTCGCCGAGAAGATCGGCCAGCTTCTTGGACTGGCCATGCATGCCCAAGGGGCACAAGACGTCGCCCGCGCGAGCGCTGTCGACCCACAGGCGGCCGCCCAAACTGGGGTCGATACCTGCGGCTTGGGCGTCGAGAAGAACCGACTGGCCCTCCCATTCAAGGCCGTGGGCCCGCGCTGTGGCGGCCGGGTTGGTGCCGGGTTCCGCAGGCAGGACGCGCGCGGTGAGGGTGCGGCCGTCGGGTAGGGTAACCTGGCCGGGGGCGTCCAGCCAAAAGGCCAGGGTCTGCGGCGCGGCTGTACGAGCGCGCAGGACCAGCAGGCCGTAGGTCACTCGGGCGTCGACCCCCATGGGGATGGTGACCGAGCCCTCTTGCGCGGCAACGATTTGCAGTACAGAGGCCACGTGGCGAGCCTCCAGGCGCACGTCGGGGCACAGGCCCAGGATGGCCGCGCGCACGACGCGGCGGGCGATGGCCACCTCGCAGGCGGCCAGGCGGGCGGCGTCTAAGGCCACGAGGCCGGGGTCTTCTCGGCGCACCAGGTCGCGCAGGGTGCGAGAGGCCACGGCGGTGAGATACGCGTCTTCTTCTGACAAGATGTCGCAGGTAGTGGCGATGCTCGCCGTCACGCGCGGGTTCTTGGCCTCGACCACCGGCATGACCTCGTGGCGCACAAAGGCCCGTAGGTAGTGGGTGTCAAGGTTGGTGGCGTCTTCTCGCCACACGATGCCGCGCATGCGCAGGAAGTCGCACAGGTCGTTGTGAGTTTTATCCAGCAGCGGCCGCACGATGCGGTTGCGGCGGCGCGGGATGGATCTTAGGCCGGCCGCGCCCGTGCCACGGATGGCGTTCATGAAGAAGGTCTCGGCGCGGTCGTCGGCGGTGTGGGCGGTTAGGATTCGGGCGGCTTGGCGCGGCGTGCCATACTCGGTCGAAAGGCGGTTGGCCAGGGCTGTGGCTTCTGCGTAGCGCACCTCTCTGCCTGCGTTTTCTACGTTGCCGTCGCCTTGTGCGGCCAGCGCCGCCACGTCCACGCGGCGCACGGTGCAGGGAATGCCGTAACGGGCCGAGAGGTCGCGGACAAACTCCTCGTCCTCTTTTGCGTCCATGCCGCGCAGGCCGTGGTTGATGTGCAGGACATGCAGGCGCTCGCGGGCGATGCGTGCCGCGCCGCGCCCGTCATCGATATCAAGATTTGAAGTAGCCGCCAGCACCAAAAGCGCCGTGGAGTCGGCCCCGCCAGAAACCATTAGGATCACCGGCGCGCGCAGCTGGTCGTCCTGCTTGGCGCTCGGGCGCTCAAAACGGTTTGCGGACGTTGCGTAACGGCGAGAAACACTCGGCATCAATGCCCTCCCACGTGTAATCTAGTTCACTGTTTGAGTGTATGACATTACCGGCGGCGGGCGGCGAGAAGAACGCGCCCCCCGCAGCGCTTCTCGGCTATAGATTGCGAGCTTGCATGACACCCCAGATTCACCTGCACATCCTGGCCAGCGGCTCTAAGGGAAACGCCGCCGTGGTCGAGGGGCCGGGCGGCAGCGTCCTTATCGACTGCGGCATTTCTCGCAAGCAGCTTCTTGAGCGCGCCGCCGAGCTGGGCTTGGACATGGACCGCGTGGTGGCCGTCCTGGTCACGCACGAGCACAGCGACCACGTGAAGGGGCTCTCGGTTTTTTGCAACCGCTTTGAGGGCGAGCTGTACGCCACGGCCGGAACCGCGGGCGCTCGCAAGTACCTGTGCGAGCTGCCGTTTACCCTGGTGGACCATGGTGACAGCTTTGAGGTCGCGGGCATGACCGTGCAGTGTTTTCCCACCTCGCACGACGTCTGCGACCCCATGGGTTTTCGCTTTCAGACGGCCGATGACGTGCTGGGCTACTGCACCGACACGGGCTGCCTTACCGCCGAGGCCTACGCCGCCCTGCGCGGCGCCCGCATCTTGGCGCTGGAGTCCAACCACGACGTGAAGATGCTGGCCACGGGCCCGTACCCCTCTTACCTTAAAGAGCGAGTTGGCAGCGAGAAGGGCCACCTCTCCAACGACCAGGCGGCCGCGGCTTTGCGCGTTTTGGTCACCGAGGACACCGAGACCGTCGTGGCGATGCATCTCTCGGCCGAGAACAACCGGCCCAGCGTGTGCGTGCGCACGTTGGCACAGGCCGTGGGCGCCGAGTCCGCCAACGACACCTTTACCGAGGCCCGCACCCCCGACGGCTTTCTCACTATCTGCGCGGCGGGGCAGGACAGCCCAATGAGCATCTGGTAGGAGCCAGCGCCGAGGGCGGCGCCCCTCTCGCCGCCCCACGCAAAAGGGCCGGAGCACGAAGGCCCCGGCCCAGTTGAAACCGCATTGCAAGTCGCAGCTCTGCGGTCTAAGGCTGCT
This sequence comes from Oscillospiraceae bacterium, assembly GCA_963612765.1. Taxonomy (GTDB): domain Bacteria; phylum Actinomycetota; class Coriobacteriia; order Coriobacteriales; family Atopobiaceae; genus Paratractidigestivibacter. The sequence continues at coordinate 1,790 of CAVDXJ010000080.1, read as the reverse complement.
GTTTATATACCCCTACTCGATGGAAATCTTGGTGACGTTTGCGGTTTGGTCCTGCTTAGGCACGTTCACCGTCAAAACTCCACCGTCGAACTTGGCGGTCAGGCCCTGGGTGGCCGCGTCCTTGAGGTAGACGCCGCGCGTGGCGCTCCACTCGCAGGACTCCTTGTAGAGGTAGTTCTTGGCCTTCTCCTCCTCGCTCTCCTTGTGATCGACCGAGATGGAGAGGCGGCCCTCGTTGAGCTCGACGTCGATGTCCTCGCGCTTAACGCCGGCCAGCTCGGCGGTGACGACGTACTTGTCGCCCGCGTCCTCGACGTTCATCTTGAAGCTCTGGGCGTCCTTGGCCAGGGTCGCGAGGGGCGCGTCGAAGAAGCTGTCCAGCGCCTCGAAGGGCCAGTTGCGAAGTGCGCGACCGTAACGATCGTAAGGAACCATGCTTGCCATAATGAACCACTCCTTTTGTGATGCGGCGCCCCGGTTTGGAGCGCCTTCGTTTGACATTGGTTCTTGTTCCCGGTCTGCCGGGGTTTATGCGTGTGATTCAAGATTTTCTTAGCGACATATACTCACCATATCTAAGTGTTCACGTATTAGATGTTGCTGCGGGAACGCGCGAGGACGCTCGGGGCCGTTGCGAGGGCCCGGGGATGCCCGAATTTGCCCGCCTGACTGCCCCTGCATGTAAGCGCGCGCGACTTTTCTTGGTTTAAAACCGGTTTCGACGAGTAGGGAAGGCGTTTCTGGCCGCGTTTGCCCAGTTGGCGAAAACCGGCTACTCGTGTATCGCGGATTTAAACCAGGAAAAGTCGCGGCTATGTATTACGGAGGGGATGCCGATGCGCAAAAGTGACCAGTGCCCCATGGTGAAAAATTTTCAAATTCGTTATTAGCGCAGGTAATCAACCTGGTGAGGAGCAAAAGTGACTAGGGCACTGGTCACTTTTGCCCTTGCATCCCAAAGAAAGGCCACGTAGCCGCCCTAATTGTCGCCGCCGCAAAATTCCCAGACTAGTCAGAAAAACCGCAGGTAGATGACGGTGTGCGGGCTAGGATTTGTTGGATTGTATCGCTACTCTTCTTATAAAACCGCTTGTAAACAGCTATATGAGGGCTAAGAAGAAGTAGTGGGGTGTGGGTCGTTGGCTAAAAAGATTACGTATCCCATTACCCTCGAGATCACCATCAACGAAAGCGAGCTGGCCTTCCTCAAGTTCCTGGACAAGCGCCTGGCCGGCGAGGAATCCGTCTCGCTTACCACAAAAGAAATCTCGTCCAAGCTCAATACCAGCGATTCCTCGGTAAGAAGATGCTATAGGTCACTGGCCCAGAAGGGCTTGATCTCGGTCGCGACGGGTTACCGCGACGATGGCAGCTATACTGCCAATTCCTATGCCGTGACTATTGTGGGAAGCATGGTCCTGCGTCTGGAGAAAGAGCAGAAGCTCAGTAAGAAGCAGGCGGCCGAGAAGTCCGTCGCCGCGGGGTCTTCTCGCAATAAAATCCCTGCTCCCGTGCATATTTAACCCATTGAAAATAGGCCGCCCGCCACGGGCGAGTACAATTGTCTCCTGCATAAAAGGGCTCGGCGCGCAGGCGCCCGCCTTGAGAGGAGACCTCATGACCATCAACCAAAAGAGCTACGACTACGGCGCTCAGAAGTCGTCCATCCGCGAGATCGCGGCGTACGGAGGGGCGCGCAAGGCCCAGATTGGGGCACAGAACGTCTTTGACTTTAGCCTGGGCAACCCGTCCATCCCGGCGCCCGAGGCCGTCAAGCAGTCCATCATGAA
>CAVDXJ010000079.1:0-6732 GCA_963612765.1 Oscillospiraceae bacterium | reverse complement strand
GCTCGTAGAGCACCGACGAGGCCGACCTCTCCCTCTCCGTCGCCGCGCGCGTGATCGCGCGCAGGGAGAAGCGCTCCGGCGAGTCCGGCGCGATACCCACCTCGAAAGCCAGGAGCATCAAGCCTATCTGGTGCACCAACGGGGTGTCGGAGAGCGTGTCCTCGTTATCGAACTCGATGTCGGGGACGGTGTCGCCGACGTGCACGCGGGAGCCGTCGGGCCAGCCCCCGAGGCTCACGGAATAACCGCCCGCCTCGAGCGGCTCGAGCCTCACGTCCTCGAAATGCTGCGCCTCGACGCCCGCGGCCATTATCCCGTGCGTCCCTATGAGGTCCACGGTGACGTCGAACGGCTCCCCGCTGAGCGGTTTCTCGCCCCCGGGGCCGTCAACCCAGGTCTCCGTGTTGGTCGCCTTGCGCAGGCACGCCATGAAGTCCCTCATCGCTCATCGCCCCGATACAGGGTAGGGCCGGCGTCGCGGCCCTCTGCGCGGTCGCGCTCGCACGACTCCCGCGCCTGACGGGCCTGCTCGGCCAAGGACAAGGTCCTGACGCGACCTATGCCGCCCTGGTCGTCGACATCGTCAAAACCGTCCCCAGGCTTGGAGCCGGCGCCCCTCAGGGCCTCGCACGCGGCCTTCATGGCCGCCGCCTCTTCCCCTAGGGTCGGTCTCCTGGTCATGTCGCTGGACCGGGGGCTGCTCTCCTTTTCCATGGTCTCGTTCCTTTCATATAGTGATGTTGAGATGATTCTTCGTTTTAAGCTGACGGTGTTATCACGTGATGTTGGCATTACCGCATCGGCCCGTCCCGCCTGTGGCCGGTCGCCTTTTGCTTAACGTGCTGATTCGGCTCGCGGATCGCCGTGGCTTGCGCGCTCAGCGGCCTCGCGGCGCCGATTATCCGGTCGAGCTCGGCGTCGGACATGCTGCGCAGCTCGGCTATCCTCGCCTGCTCCCACCTCTTCTCGCGCATCTTGACCACGCAAGTCGGGAGGCGCATAATCTTCCTATCGAGGTCGCGACCTGCGATGTGGCCACTGAACAATTGGAGTTCAGCCTGCGCGTCGAGGTGGCGGCCTCTTTCCATGTCTCGCCAGACGACGCGATCAGGGAAGGAACGGATCTTCTTCTCGAGAGCCTCGGGCCTCTTCCCATAAAAGCTCAGCACCATCGTCGCGTCGACGGCCTTTTTGCCGACGGCGACCTTCTCGTTCGGCTTGAGGATCGCGATGAGGGGCTGGCCGTCCCCGTCGATGTCATCGAGCACCGCGATCATCCTGTCGTCGTAGTCCGAGTCCATGACCAGGACCGGGTTCTCCAGCAGCTCCGGCAACCTGTAGACCTGCGCGGTGGTGAGCCCGTGCGGGTGCCTCACGTTGTTCTCGTGGCAGCGCTTTGGCGTCACGGCGGCCACGAGGTGCCCCGTAGTGTAGGCGAGGCTCTCTCCCATCGGCAGGCCCGCCTGCTCCCAGGCCTCTCCTGCAGGGCGGAACATCAAGACCGACCTGGGCCTGGGCCTGCCGTGGTCGAGGGCGTACCCCATCTCCTCGTCGACGGCGTTCATGTAGTCCAGCCTGTCCAGGGCCTTCTTCACCTCGTCGTTGGGGATCTTCTGCAGGGTGGGGATCAGGTGGATCTCCTGGTCGGGCGCCCTGTAGGTCACCCTCGCGGCCGCGGGACGGGCGGTGCGCTCCTCGTAGTCCCACAGGAGGGCGAAGACGGCGCGCACCAGCCTCTCGTCGGAAGTGCGGTGGGGTTTCTGCCCGGTCATGTCGCTGTGTCGCCTCCTTGCGTCGATTCGGTGTCGTCAGATGGTTGCCTGCCAAAGGACCTGCGGCTCGGCGCCTAGTGCTCCGGCTCCCAGCCGGGCGCTCCCGTCTCCTGGTCGCGGCCGGGAGCCTCGGCCTGCGTTCTCTGCCTGGAGATCGAGTAGGGCGGGTGCGGCTCGTCCTCGTCGGTGTCCAGGGCGGCGAGGTTCGCCTGCGCCCTGCTGACGATGCGGTCGTCCACCTCCTCGAGATCGCCGTAGTCGAGGTCGAGGTCGCCAAAGGAGTCCATGAGCCTTTGGGCTATCTCCTCGCAGTCCGCGAACGTCAGCACGTCTGCGCACGGCCCGTCCGCGAGCTTGTCGTCACGGGTCCAAAGGTCGAGGTCCTCGGCCCGGTCCATGACGGCCTGCGGCGTGACGGACTGCCGGCTCTGTATGGGCCTCGTCATGTCGACTCCCTGCATGCGGTCGGGGCCCACCTCGCCAAGATAGGCCATAAGAGGGCGCTTCTCGGGGTCCTTGTCCACGACCTCGCTGAGCATCGGTATCCTCGCGAGGTTCCTGTCGGCATCGATCGTCGCCATGACCGCGATCGCGTGCCCGGCGATGAACTCGTCGCTCAGCCCATCCGCTGCGCCGGGGAACGGCTCGCTTCCGATCATCTTCGAGAGCGTGTCTTTGATGGCGGCCGTGGGGACGCCTCCGGCTTCGGGCGGGATGTCGCGCCAGATGTCGAGATGGCGCTCGAGAAGCGCGTTCGCGAACGCCCTCTTCACCTCGGCGAGGTCGCCGGCGGCGTCTGCCCACGGCGACAGCCTGAGCTCATTGCGCGCGATTTTCTCCACGAGCCCCCAGTCGAGGCCTTCGGCGCTGCTGAAGATATTCATGTTCTCCCTGGCCTTTCTACCTAGTGTTCCTTACCTGCGCCCTGGGCTTGGGCCTTCTCGGGGGCGTCGCCGCGGTCGCGTTCCTGCTCGCACGCCCGCGACGCCTTGTTCATCTGCGCTGACAGCGACGGGTTTTTTGCCGGGTGGGCGGCGAGCCAGCTGCTCGCGCACACCTCGCGTGCCGCCACGGCCCGAGCCCGCCCATCGGCCTCCTCGAGGCTGAAGCAGACCGTCGCCTTGGGCTCGGGCACCGCCGCCCAGCTCTCTATGGGGCCGGGCGTGCAGTAGCCCTGGTCTATCTCGATGCACTCGCCGCTCTCGAGGTCGTCCTCGTCGAGCTCGCCCCTCTGGACGAGGCCCATGGTGCGGCAGATGGTGTCGGCGTCGGCCCCGTTGTCGAGAAGGTTGTGCAGCGTCTCCTCGAGCACTCCCTGGATGTCTTCCCCGACGCGCGGCACGCGCTTCTCCGGGGACACGGCGTAGTACGAGGGCAGGCTGACGCCGACGTTCGTTCCGGTCAGCGTGTAGGTCCTCAGGCCCATGTCGGGGTCGAGGTCGTGGTGGGCCAGGAGGTCCTTGAGGTCGCGGTCCTCCGTCGACAGGAAGAAGTCGCGGCACGCGTCGAGCTTGACGTGGCCGTCCTTGCCCTCGTACTCGATCGCGGGGCACCCGTACTCGCGCTCCATGAAGCGGGGAAGCTCGCTGAGGTCGTCGTCGGCCCACAAGGTCTCGGGGTCGCGGCCCGCGTTAAGCAGCGTCTCCCCGGCGGCGGTGAGCTGGCGCACCTCCACGTCAACCGCCCCGTCGTGGTGGTGCCCGGAGACGTGGAGGTGCCCGTTCACGTCATAGATCTTGTCGATCTCGCAGTCCGCGAAGACGTTGCCCAGGCCGAAGCGGGACGAGGAGCAGTCCAGGGCGTCTGCCACGTTCTTGTAAACGGCTATCCCGCTCTTGGGGCCGTCCCAGCGCCCGACCGACCCCTTAACGATGAGGTGGTTGCCCTCGTTGGGGTTCCTCTGCTGCCCGAAGCGGCTTCCGGAGACGAAGGACTCCAGCGCCCCGACCTCGAGGTCGTAATCCGTGTCGCGGGCGTCTGCGGCCTCCTCCCAAAGCTCGCTTGCGGAATACCTCGCCCTGACCTCGTCCTCGCTGATGCCCTCCCTCTCCGCGATGAACTCGGCGGCGAGGTCGTCGTCGTACGCGTCGCGGTCGAAGACGAGGCGCTCGTGGGCGAGGCCGCGGGCCTCCTCGCGCCTCTCGTCGCACCAACGCTGCACGGAGAGCGTGGCCAGGGTGTCGGCCCAGGCGCCGTGCGCGGCGCCGGTCCATTCGTAGCTGATTGTCCCCGCCGCGGCGACGAGGCTCTGCCACTTCCACGCGCCGGGGCGCTTGGGGTCCGTGTTCGGCACCCCGTAGAGCTCGGCGAAGTCGCGCATGGTGTCGTGGACCTCGCAGCCCTCGGGAGGCTCGATGCCCATCGCCCTCACCATGCCCAGGTCGTAGCCGACGTTGTAACCGTAGACGGCGTCGGCGTCCTCGAAGATGGCCCGGATCTCGCCCGCCCAATCCTTGAAGGTGTCGCAGCCCGCGACGGACTCGGGGGTGATGCCGTTGAACTTCATGGCCTCGGGCCATTCGGTGTGGTGCTCCGGCCTGAACCTTTTGTCGAACAGGACCTTGCCGTTGCCGTCGACGATGGCCATGCTGAGGATCTCGTCCTCTCCCGGCTTGAGGCCGGTGGTCTCCGTGTCGAAGAAAATCTCCATCGAGCGTCCTTTCTCGCCGCTTTCTGTTGCGGAAATTCTCCCCCGTGCGCAAACGTCCGTCGCTCTCAGCGGGCCCGGCACATAAAACGGCGCGGTGTTGTAAAACACCTGGGCGGCGTTTTGTTGTACATTTATCCATATCACTAAATAGACAAGGGAGGTCGCCTTGAAAGACGCGGGGAACGACACGGCCGAGAAGCGGACGACTATCCAAGTGTCCCTGTCCGCGGAGGACAAGAAACTGCTGAAGAAGCACGCGGCGGAGCGCGGCACCACCGTCGCGGCTGTCGTCCACGAGTGGATCTCCAAGTACTGCGCGAAGGAGGCCTAGCCGTTCTGCTGACGCGGTTGGGAAACGGGGAAGGGGAGAGTCCTATGGCCATGAACCAAAGCCTGGGGGCGGCGAAGAGCGCCAAGAACGACGAGTTCTACACGAGGTACTGCGACATCGAGGCGGAGATGAACGCGTACATCGAGTTCAACCCCGATGTGTTCAGGGACAAGACAGTCCTGTTGCCCTGCGACGACCCGGAGTGGTCGAACTTCACGCGCTACTTCGCGGCGAACTTCGAGCGGCTCGGGCTGAGGAAGCTCATATCGACGTCTTACGCCCAAGGGCCCGGTACCGGGAGGCTGACCCTGTTCGAGAGGGATTCGCCCCTATTCGACGCATCGAAGCACGACACGCACGGGAAGCTCTTCACGCTCACACGCGGGGCGGAAGGTTGCGGGGCACAGGACGTGGAGTTCCGCGGCTACTTGGAGGGTGACGGGGATTTCCGCTCACGTGAGGTCCGCGAGCTGCGCGACGAGGCCGACGTGATCGTCACCAACCCGCCGTTCTCGCTCTTCCGGGAGTTCCTGGCCTGGATCCTGGCGGCCGACAAGAAGTTCGTAATCCTGGGAAACGTGAACGCCATCACCTACAAAGAGGTGTTTCCCCACCTCAAGGACACCAAGATCTGGCTCGGGTACAAGTCGCTCAACCAGGACATGTATTTCGATGTCCCCGACGAGCGTAAGGAGTGGCTCCTTGCTAACAAGAAAGAGGGGTCAGCGTACAAGGTCGTCGACGGCGTCGTGATGGGTCGCCTGGCATCTGCCTGCTGGTTCACGAACCTCGACCACGGAAAGCGCCACCAAAGGCTCCTCCTCGACACCATGGGGCATAACCTCAAGTTCAACAAGAAGCTGCGCAATAAGCTGGGACGCGACTACTCGACGGCCGAGTACCCCATGTACGCGAACTACGATGCGCTCGAGGTGCCGTTCGTTGAGGCGATTCCATCGGATTATGACGGCGTAATGGGTGTTCCCGTCACGTTTTTGGACAGTCATAACCCGGAACAGTTTGAGATTGTCGGGAGCAGTCTTGAGCTTGCCAGGCCGATCTCGGAAATCGCGTCGAAGGGTGAATGCGTCTTCGGCGGAAAACGGTTTTACACGGCGGACCTCAGCGAGAGTGATCGGGCGCGAGGTTATAAGTACCACAGGTTATATGACCGTATCGTTATTCGAGCTAAAAGGGACGGTGAGCAGAAGTGAAAACGACTCTCCACACCGACTGGACGGTAGGCGACCTCTGCAAGGGCTTCGTCTATGACAAGAGCGAGAACAAGGGCCTGTTCGGGCTGGACGGGCAGCTCATCATCCAGCCGGAGTACCAGCGCAACTACATCTACGGCGACACGGGCCGCGACGTCGCCGTCGTGGAGTCGCTCCTCAAGGGGTATCCCTTGGGCCTCATCTACTTCGTGAGGAACACCGACGGCAAGTACGAGGTGCTGGACGGCCAGCAGCGCATAACGTCGTTCGGCCGCTATGTCAGCGGGACGTGGCCCTTCTCGGTCGAGGTGGACGGGAGGCCCTACCTCTTCGACAGCCTGAGCGCCGACCAAAGGTCCCGCATCGTCGACGCGCCGCTCACCATCTACGTGTGCGAGGGGGAGCCGTCCGAGATCCAGGCCTGGTTCGAGACGATCAACATAGCGGGCGTGCCCCTGGTCAAGCAGGAGCTCCGCAACGCCGCCTACCACGGGCCGTTCGTGACCCGTGCCCGCGAGGCCTTCTCCAACACGTCCAACGCGAGCATGAACCGCTGGCAGGCCTACATCAAGGGGGACCCTAAGCGGCAGGCGATACTTGAGTGCGCCCTGGACTGGGTGAGCGGAGGCGAGATCGACGAGTACATGTCGCTGCACCGCAACGATGAGGGGATCGACGAGCTGAAGAACCATTTCGACTCCGTCATCGACGGGGTCGACTCCGTGTTCGACTACGTCGGCCCCGAGGTGCGCGGCCTCGAGTGGG
>CAVDXJ010000078.1:0-6732 GCA_963612765.1 Oscillospiraceae bacterium | reverse complement strand
GCCGCCGCGCCCTTCTCGCTGTCCAAGACCTTTGAGGTCGACGTCCGCGGCGAGAAGCTCTCGATCGAGGCCAGCGTCTCGTGCAACGCGACCAACGACGTTGCCCCGGGAATCGTGAACCTTGAGCTCAAGCGCCCCATTTCTGTTGGGGCGAGCAGCGCCAACGTGACGCTTCTCTCTGAGGTCGCCTATGCCGGGGCCTCCGACACCGCGGGCGAGTACCGCAGCTTCGACGCCTCTAAGATCGCGCTCTCCGGTAGCCTCGAGGGCGCGACCGTGCGCGAGGGCGCCTATACGGTGAAGGTCGACGGCAAGAACGAGGGGAGCTCTGACCTCAAGGACCGCACCCACTACGAGCTGCGCTTCATTATCGACGGCATCCCCGAGGGCGCCGCGAGCGAGGACGCCGACTACGGCTACATCGAGCTTAGCGACCAACCCTTTGCCGACGAGGAGCAGGGCTACGGCATCGCGTGCGTGGGCTATTCCGAGCCCTCCGCCGTCATCTCGCAGCTTACGTCCGACTCCCCGATAGGTGATGACGTGGCCTCGCACACTTTCGAGAACGGCAAGTATTGGGATGGCGACAACTGCTTCCGCGTGCCCGTTGACCTCGGCGGCATTGAGGTCGGCATGCCTGTCCCCGCGACCTCGGAGTTTGCCAGCTACGCCCACGGCGACACCTATGCCATCGGCGACGTCGAGTACCGCTGCTTCACGGCCGACGACATCTTGAACGGCATCTCCTTCAACTCCAAGGCCTATGGCTACGACATCGACGTCATCGAGTGCACCGAGGACCTCGACTACACCTGGCTCACCCTGCGCGTCAACGACGCGACGGGCGCCGAGGCGTACGAGAGGCTCACGGCGGCGCTTACCAGCTATGGCATCCTCTTTGGCGGCCAGATCACCTCGACCTTTGCCAACACGATCGTTTATCCCCAGGGCGTGACTGCCGGTCAGGCCGACGCCGACGCCGCCGGCAACTCGACCGATCCCTTCGCATATGCCCAGACGAGCCCCGTCGCCTTTGCGTACGCCGTCCAGGTCGACCGCGGCGAGCAGAACACGACCGTCACGTACCTCGCCGGTCTGCACTCCAGCCAGGAGGCCGAAGACGAGGACGAGGTGGGCGACGTCGACCTTCTCGACTCCACGGAGTTCTCGGCCTACCGGATCTCGACCGACGAGAACGGCAGCTCCACCGAGGTCGCGGCAAGCGACATCACCGTCGAGCCGTACGACGCGGAGAAGGACCTCTTCAAGATCGAGGTCGCCGTTCCCAACGACCAGTTTGACAGCGACGCCCAGCTCCTTGGCCTTAGCGCCTCGGACACGGACGGCCTGTTCGACGCCCTGACCACGTACGTGAGCAACGTCAGCCTGCGCATGACCGGCGGCTCGACCAACGTCTTTGGCGTTCCAGAGAAGGACGCCGACGTCGCCCTCTTCGACGGCGAGTCCCTCGCGCGCGCCGACAGCGACGACTCCAGTGACGCGGCGGCCGAGGCGGCCGAGGCCAGCATCGCGTCCCTTTCCGACGACGGCCCCGTCACCTCCGAGGGCATCTTGGCCCTCAACCCCGGCGACTTCATCTGCAGGTACGGGGACAACCTTGCCGCCGCGACCGGCCCGGTCGTGGTCAAGGCGGGCGAAAACGTCAGGCAGGTTGACACGATCTACCGCAAGAGCTCGAGCGACTCCAAGTCCGACGCTCGCATGAAGCAGATCTTAAGCAGCGCCGTGTCGACGGGCCTCGGCATCAACCACGCGATCAACCTCGTGACCATTCTGGGCAAGAGCTTCCTCAACTACGCCACGGCGGGCTTCACCATCGTTGGTTTTCTCGGCGTCTTTGTCATGGATCTTCTCCCTCAAGAGACGCAGATGTACACCGTTGACGACGTGATGAACAAGCTCGACGAGATGGACAAGAAGATCGATACGGTCGAGACCACGGTCAAGACCATTAACGTGAAGCTCGACGAGCAGGCCGGCTCGACTGCTTGGCACTCGCAGCTCAACACCTACACTAATCTCAAGAGCCTGCTGTGCTCGACGACCACGAGCAACATCTTCCAGGGCATGGACAACGTGCTGGGCAAGTACTACGAGCTGGACGAGAACGGCAAGGAAACCGACAAGGCCTGTTCGCGTTCGACCTCTATTTCACGGATGTCCAAAGAGGCGATCGATGCGCTCGAGGAATACCTTAAGGGCATCGACAATAACGCCAAGAATAAGGGCTTCCAGACCGGCATTGGCGGTGCGTACACGGCGCTGCACAACCTCCTTCTTACCGGCGACAGCTTAAGCTCGAACATCCTTGACACCTACTACGAGTACGTGAACACCAGGTACAACTGGGACGTGGAGACCAAGGCCGCCAAGCGCGCTTTTCTGGCTAGCTTCATGATCATGTACAACAACGCCTACGCTCTCTACAGCGCCGAGCTGAGCATCCAGCTGTACCGGGCAAACGGTAATGTGGGCGCGACCGAGGCCGTGAACGTGCAGATGAAGGAACTGCAGGAGTACGCCAACGACATCTCTCGCGTGCTCTACGGCGAGGTCAATTGGGAGCAGCTGAGAAAAGACTACCCTGGCAAGGACGTGACCTCTTCTTATGACAAAGAGATTACCGTCACCGACATCGATACCGAGAAGTTGCTTAAGGACAACCCCGGCAAGACCGTCAACGAGGTGATTCAGGAGAAGTACCTCACGGCGTCCAAGTACATGACCGCGGCGACCGATACCGATTACACCGAGGTCAAGTTCATCGCGACCGACGCGTCGCGCCAGAGGACCTACTCGATCAACAGCTACGCGCTTGGCGCGGCCTATGATGAGAGCTGCTTCGCGGCTGCCTACGTCAGCTGCCGCGCCGACCAGGCAAACAATAACTGGAAACCGGTCTGCAGCTTCGAGCTCGATGAGTTACGCACAATGACGGCGCGTCTCAACGCGCTGCCGGCGTCGATGCGCCCAACCATCACCGACTCCGACGGGACCACGCGTCCAGTCGAAACCATCGTCGAGGAGATGCAGGCCCTTGGCTTCAAGGTTCAGAATCCGGCCGCGCAGTTTACGAAGAAGCTCCTTACCGTGGAGACTTCGGTCATGCAGGCAAGGGAAGAGAAGATCCTGGGCAGCGGCAGCAGGTCTTCTCTGTGGGCGCAAAACGGCAGCACGACCGAGGTGTGGGCAACCGTTGGCGCGAGCGATACGAATGCGACCGATGAGGTCGATCGCTACTCCGATGAGGCCCGCAACTGGAACTACTTCTTTACCGAGTTTGGCTTTAACGTGATGTACAAGGATGGAAAGAAGATTAGGCAGCAGTACGTGCAAGAGCTTAGCTCCAGCGACGACCGCCTGATTTCGAACGTGGGTATTGGCAACAAGATCACGGATCCGCAGAACTACATTGTCATCTCGGTAAAAGACGCAAAGGGAAGCGTTTCTACGTGGGGAGGAAGCGGGTTCGCGAGCAAGTCGGCCACGGTATATGCAGGACGCTACGGAACCGTCTTCAACGTTAAAACAGGTGAGGTCATAAACGACCAGCTGCTTTATGCCATCGAGGGCATGGCGCCGTTCTGCTTCAAATATAGGGTCGAGTACTACCCGTTTGGTGAGCTCAACATCACCTCGAGCGGCCGCTCGCCGTTGATGTCCGATTACAAGACCTGGTATCAGACCAACTGGTACGCCAAGGGAATCGGCGAGAACAACTACGCCGGCAGCCAGAACAACTCCATCGACATCCAGAGGAACAACCTGGCAACCGACTAGCGGGGTCTAGGGCCCAGCCAGGTAACTCCGCGGCATCGGCCGGTGGCAGAAAAGCCCCCGAACTGCCACCGCGCCCGCCGCGTCGCGCTACCAGGCTGCGAACACGTTGTTTCCGGGCTTCTGCGGCTCGTCGGGCCACTCGGGGACGACTTCTGTCGTTGAGAAGACCTGGCCAAACGCGGTCTGTACCTCGCGAAGCGGCGCGGACTTGCGGCCCTCCATCGCGCAACGAATATCGGCCAGGTAAACGCCGCCGGGCGTCAGGTGCTCGGCCGCCACGCGGGCGCCCTCGTTGGTCTCCATGGGGCCCAGCGGCCGCTTGCCGCCAAAGACCTCGTTCACAATGACGTCGTAAGGCTCCTCGGCGGCCTTCAGCGCGCCCCACGCGTCGCCCACGATGATGTTCATGCGCCCGTTCTTCTCCGCGCTGGTCTTTTGTAGGCATTCGTCCAAGAAAAACTGCTCGCGCGCGATTTTGACCATCGCGGGATCGATTTCCACCACGTCTACCTGGGCGGCAGGCACATACGCCGCCAGATACTTAGGAAGCGAGAAGCCCCCGCCGCCCATCACCAGCACGCGCAACGGCCCCGCCGCGCCGCTCGCCGCCGCGCGCTTCTCGGCCATCTCCTCGATGCGCCGGGCAATCTCGCGGTGATACTCGCACGCCAGCTCAAAGCGCAGGTCTTGGGGCACATAGCTCACCGACTGAAACGTCCCGTTGACGTTGATCAGCCGTACCGGCGTTCCGTCGGCGTTCTGTGAATCGAAAATCAGCGTTAGCCCAAACATCGTGCGGCACATCGTGACCCCGCGCCGGCGCAAAAGCCACGGCAGGCAGGCCACAAAGACCGTCAGAACAGCGGTTATTCCCATCGACCACCAAAACAGGGTCTTCAAATCCACACGGGCCTCCATGTACTCACGCAAAATGTTGCGGTATTATATGAGATTGCGTTTTTGCTAATCGGGGTACGTTTGGTAGAAACGCGGTTATACTATCCCATACGTTTGCGTATACCCGCGGCACGCGCCGTGACAAACAAAGGAGCTTCTCATGATTCTTGGCTTGGGCCCCGCAGAGCTTATCATCATCCTCGTCGTTGTTCTGGTCATCTTTGGACCCAAGAACCTTCCCAAGATCGGCTCTGCCCTTGGCAAGACCGTCAAGAACGTGCGCGAGGGCATGGAGGGCGACGAGGAGCCCAAGAAGGACGAGAAGAAGTCCGCTGCCTCTAGCGATGACGACGCCGTCGAGGTCGTTGCCGATGACGACGACGCCGATGTCGACGACGAGGCCCCCGCAGACGTCAAGTTCTGCGGCGAGTGCGGCGCCAAGAACTCCGCCGACTCCGGCTTCTGCACCAAGTGCGGCCACAAGCTCGGCGAGTAGCGCCGGCGCACGCGCCCCACTTTTGTTCCCGCACACGTCTGTAGTAGAGAGCTGACCATGGCTGATTCCAAGAACATTGTCCTGACCCCGGAGGGTCGCCAGAAGCTCGTCGACGAGCTTGCTTACCGCGAGGGCGAGAAGCACGACGAGATCGTCGAGCGCATCAAAGAGGCCCGCGGCTTTGGCGACCTTTCCGAGAACTCCGAGTACGACGCCGCCAAGGAGGAGCAGTCTCACAACGAGTCCCGCATCAACGAGATTCGCCAGATTCTTGCCACCGCCACCGTCGTCGAGTCCGGCAGCTCCCGCGACCTGGCTGTCTCCATCGGCACCACCGTCGAGCTTCAGGACGCGGCCGGCAAGACCACCAAGTTCACCATCGTGGGCACCACCGAGACCAACTCGCTTGAGCACAAGATTTCCAACGAGTCCCCGGTTGGCCAGGCTCTTATCGGCCACAAGAAGGGTGACGAGGTCGAGGTTGTTGCCCCCTCCGGCAAGTCCCGCACCTACACCATCCTGGGCATCACCCGCTAATCAGCGACCTCGCCCACAACTTAGAGCGCGCGTCCCGCGTCTGCACCCCGCAGGCGCGGGATTTTTTGTTGCGAGCGCGGGGCAGGGGCGGGGCAGGCGCGGGCGCGGGGCGGCTGCGCGCGATTCAGGGGTTGTCAGTACTTTTCGGCGAGAAGTGCGCGCGAATCGGGGCTCGTCAGTACTATTTGAGCCCTCGTGCGTTTCTCGGCAAATCTCGCAACACATCTACCTGCGGGTTTGCAACGCGAGCCTCACGCCCAGCCGACGAGAAGCCCCCAAAAGTACTGACAACCCCCGATTCCCGCGCATGAAAGCCTCTGCGACTACTGACGACCCCCGATTCGTGCGCCCGCCATGCTCCTTAACAGCTGCTATACTCTAAAGTTTGAATAACCAGCCAGGTAACCGGCCCGCCCGCGGCGGCCGGCTCAATCCAAACGCAAGCGACGGGGCGCGAACGCCCGAAAGGAACCCAGCGAGCATGGCCGACCAAGCCCAGACCCAGACCGTCAGCACCAACGACGAGCGCGCACAGCGCCGCCTGCGCCGCCAGGCGCTCATCGACGCCGGCGTCCAGCCGTACCCCATCCACTCCACGGTGACGGCCCACGCCGCCGAGCTCGAGGAGCGCTACGCCTCTCTCGCCGACGGCGACGTGACCGAGGACGTCTATTCGTTGACCGGCCGCATCCGCGCCTTCCGCAAGCAGGGCAAGATCGCCTTTATCGTGCTTGAGGACTGCACTGGCTCCATCCAGCTCTTCTGCCAGGTCAACAACCTGCCCGAGGGCGACTGGGCGCTTCTTTCCAACTTTGACCTGGGCGACGTGATTGGCGCCACGGGCCACGTCATCCGCACCAAGCGCGGCCAGCTCTCCATCGCGCCCACCCACCTTGAGATGCTTTCCAAGTCGCTGCGCCCGCTGCCCGAGAAGTTCCACGGCCTGACCGACCGCGAGGTCCGCTACCGCCAGCGCTACGTCGACCTCATCATGAACGCCG
>CAVDXJ010000077.1:0-6816 GCA_963612765.1 Oscillospiraceae bacterium | reverse complement strand
GACCCGGACAAGGCGAAGCAGATGACGCCCGAGGAGTTGGCCGAGTACAAGGCCGACTGCGTAGCAAAGAAGAAGGCGAAGCACGGCCGGTCGGCGAACGAGTACATAGCCGACAAGCGGGCCGAGGAAGCCAACGAGCGAGCGGAGAAAGCCGTCGGCATTGCGGCCGAGGCAACCGCTCTTGCGGCCGAGGCGGAAGTCACCCGCAAGGCGGTCGAGGCAAGCATCGATGAGTCACGCGAGTTGGCCGCTCGATGGGATGAAACCATCGACTATCTGGAAGACAGATACGACGCACTCAACGCCCAGACCGCCGACGCGCAGCAAGAGCTTGCCGACCTTGAGCCGAAGCTTAAGCGCGGGCGCGCGGAAATAGCGTCTATCGACGCCGACAAGGCCAAGGCGAAGGCCGAGAAAGATAAGGCCGAAGCCGAGGCGGAGGCGGCGAAGAAAGAGCGTCAGCGCGCGTTCGACGAGAAGCTCGCGATGGGTCGCAGCTTGACGCAAGTGAAGACCAGCGTCGACCGTCGCGAGAAGCAGCTCGCCGAGCTGGACGAGACCATCGCCGAGCGCACGGCGGCGGTGGCCGCGCGCGAGACGGAAATCGCCCGCAAGGAAGCCGAGGCCGAGCGGAAGCTCAAGGCGGCGCAAGACGCCATCGAGACGGCTGAGACGGCGCTTGACGACGCGAAGAAGGAAGCCGACGGCGCGTTCGGCTTTCTCAGAAGCTTCCTTGAGACGAAGCTGCGGAAAACGTCGCCGAAGGCGCTTAACACGATGCTCGGATGGATCAGCGGCGCGCAGAAGGCGTACGCCGACCGGATGCTGACCAAGCGCGAGAAGGTCTCGACCGCTCGCCGCTCGGTCAGCATCGCGCAGCCGAGAAGCCGGAGCGATGAAGACAGCTACGACTTCTAGGCGGCGGCGGCACGAGAGCAATCAGGATTGTATAATTAAGTAATTACGTAAGTGTCTGAAGGAGGGCAAACCTTGGCGGATATGTTGAAAAAGACGTCGTCCGTTGCTGCTAAGGCTACGGCCGACAACGAGAAGCGCACTACGTTGTCACTGTCGCTAACCGTGAGCGATAAGAAGGCTTTGAAGCTCATGGCCGCTGAACGCGAGATGACGATTGCGGCAATCATTCACGAATGGATTGCAGAGCATATTGATGAGGTGGCTGAGTAGTGGAACGTATTGAGATTATTGACGCGGTCGGTCGCGAATATTGCACGCCCAATATCGAAAAGGGCGAGTTTAGCTATCCGAAGGCATTTAAGGAAAAGAATCTTGAGTTCGCGCCTATCAAAAAGAAGAAGGGCGATGGGGCTTGGAAATACCTTGACATTCGTTTTGAGATGAGCGGTGTCTCCCTGCTTATTGAGACGAAGAACGACGCCGATAAGTGGCCTGACGTCGAAGAGCAAATCTCGGCTTACGTCGAATACGAGAAGCGCCTTACGGGCAACAAAATCATTGCGATGGTGGCGAACACGACCGATGACCGTATCACGGTCTGGAAATCAGAAGTCGAGGATGACCGAAAGCTGGTCAACGAAGAAGCCATCCGGACGATGGCGGAATATGTCGCGATGTTCGATGCGAAACACACCAACAACAAGGAAGAGGTGATGCGCAACACGTATCAGCTCAACGAGTTGCTGCATCGCCATGGAGTCGGCGAGAAACTGCGTTCTCAGTTCGTCGGCACATGCCTTCTAGCCATCAAGAACGGCCTTGTCTACGGCCGCAAGATGAAGACGTCGCAAATCATCGGTGGCATCCGTACCATCTTGGAAGACCTGCTCGAAGGCTCTTTGAAGAAAGCAGAGAAGCTGACTCTGATTGACAAGCGCGTTTTAAAGAGCCAAGACGTGCGCGATATGGAAAGCGAGAATCTTTGCCTGATTCTCGACTTCATCAAGGACAAGATTTTCCCGTTCATCAACGATAAGAGCACAGCTGGGCAAGACCTGCTCAACTTGTTCTTCATCACGTTCAACAAGTACGTCGGCAAGTCTGATAAGAACCAAGCCTTCACACCCGACCATATCACCGACTTCATGTCTCGGATCTGCAACGTGAACAAAAATTCGGTCGTCCTCGATATGGCATGTGGCAGCGGGTCGTTTCTCGTTCGTGCCATGACGCAGGCCCTCGCCGATTGCCACACTGTGGCCGAGGAAGATGAAGTCAAGAAGCACCACATCTACGGTGTCGAATATGACGAGCTTGTTTATGGGCTTGCGACGACGAACATGCTGATTCACAGCGACGGAAACTCGAACATTGTTCAGGGCAGTTGCTTCGAGGAGGTGCCGAGATTTATCGACGATGGTGTCAGGTTCAATGTTGTGCTCATGAATCCGCCCTATAACGCTATGGCAAAGCAGGTCCCTACTTCCTTCTCGAAGACGTGGGGCAAGAGCAAGCAGGATCCGTCAAAAGGGCTCTATTTCGTCAAATTCGTTCTCGACCAGATGAACGCCAAGAACATGCAGGGTAAGCTCGCGGTTTTGCTTCCCATGGCGTGCGCCATCGGTAACAGCGCGCTCATGAAGCAAATGAAGAACGAGGTTCTGAAGAAAAACACGCTCGACGCGGTTTTCTCTTTGCCCGATGACGTGTTCTATCCGGGCGCGAGTGCCTGTGCGTGCTGCATGGTCTTCGACGTAGGCACGCCACACAAGTCTGCCAACCGTGAGACGTTCTTTGCTTACTGCAAGGATGACGGGTTCAAGAAGCGTAAGAACCTCGGTCGCGTCGAGCAGATGGACGAAAATGGCGACAGCTTGTGGACGGCTATCCGTAAGAGGTGGATTGACACTTACAAGAACCGCGACGTGATTCCGGGATTCAGCGCTCGCCACATGGTCACCGGCGATGATGAGTGGTTGTGCGAGGCATACATGGAGACAGATTACACGACGCTCACGGAGGGGAATTTCCAGCAGACGGTCAACGACTATCTCGCCTATCTGGTGAAGACGGGAACGGTTACTGAGGTAGATTGGCAGTGGATGGAGGACTACATCGGGTCAAAATACCGTCAAGCTGCAACCGTGAGGAGCAACGCTACCTTAGACACACTTGATACGAGCACATGGCAATGGTTCAAACTCGGCGGCGATGATGGGCTCTTCGATATACGAAAGGGCAAGCGCCTGACGGCCGATAATCAAACGGAGGGCGATACGCCGTATATCGGCGCTATAGACTCGAACAATGGGGTTTCAAACCTCATCGGCCAGAGCCCCGTTCATGCTGGGAACACGATAACGCTCAGCTATAACGGGTCGGTCGGGGAGGCTTTTTATCAGCCGAAGTCATATTGGGCGACGGATGATGTGAATGCCTTGTATTTGCGTCGCGAACATGGGACGCTCACCCCCGCAACAGGGCTGTTCGTCTGCTCGGTGCTAAAGCATGACCAGTATAGGTATTCATATGGACGCAAGTGGACGCTTGAGAACATGGAAGCGACCAGTATAAAACTCCCGGCTACGTCAGACGGAAAACCAGATTGGCAGCGGATGGAGATTTGCATCAAATCGTTGCCGTATGGCGGTTGATTGCAAATCGAACGTCCTTAGCCCGACGTCAATTGTTGACGCCGGGCTTTATAATCGAGTAATCATTTACGCAATTAAGTAGGAGGTGACGAAACGTGGCCAAAGGAAAGACGCCCCCATTAAACGACAACAACCTTGCTATTGCGTATTACCGATACTCGTCGCATAGTCAAAACGAGATGTCGATAGACCAGCAAAGACAACAGGCTCACGCATACGCCGATGCGCACGGCTTGACGATAGTCAAGGAGTACGAGGACGCCGCAAAGACGGGCACCAACGCCAATCGCCCGGGCTATCAGCTCATGTTGTCGGAGATTGGCAAACTCAAGCCGAACGCTCTGATTTTGTGGAAAACCGACCGCTTAGGACGAGACCGCTTCGAGCTCGTCGACGCCAAGAGACGTATCCGCGAAGCGGGGTGCAAGCTTGCGCTTATCGCGGAGCTGAGCCCGACGGACGACCCCGAGTCCGTGTTGTTCGAGGGTATGGCTGAGTCCTTCGCCGAGTACTATTCGCGGATGCTTTCCGTGAACATAAAACGCGGGATGGATTACAACGCGGCTCATGCGCTCTACAACGGCCATAAGGTTTTCGGTTACACGGGCAAGCCTCACGAACCCTACGAGGTCGACCCTGCCACGGGCGCGGCCGTGCGCAAGATGTTTGCGGACTATGCCGCAGGCAAGTCGATGAAAGAGGTGTGCGACGACCTCAACGAAGCCGGCTTCCGTACGGTCAAGGGCGGCGAGTTCGGCGTGAAAACCATGTCGCGCATGCTCAAGAACAGACGCTACCTCGGCGAGTATGCCGAGAGCGGGGTCGTGATACCGGACGGCATGCCTCGCCTCGTGGACGACGCGACTTTCCAAGCGGTACAAACAAGGCTTCTAGAGAATCGCAAGCGCAAGTCCCGCAAGCGCACGGGCGCGTCGCGCTATTGGCTGTCGGGAAAGCTGTACTGCGGCAAGTGCGGCGCGCCCGTGACGGGTGTAAGTGGCACGTCGTGCAATGGGGCGACGTACAGCTATTACTACTGCGCGAACGACCGCAAGCACGCGTGCACGCTGCCGCATATACGCCAAGACGCGCTGGAAGGCCTCGTGCAGCGCTTGCTGGGCTATCTCGTGGGTGACTCCGAGCTCACGGCGTCGCTCGCCGTCGATGCGGCGGCATACTACGCCGAGCATTACGGCGACACGGGCTTCCTCGACAGCCTGCGGGCGCAGGAGAGCGACATTGAGCGGCAGCTCGCCAACTTCACCAAGGCCATCGCGCGCGGGATCTTCAACGACTCGACGGCTCAGGCCATGGACGAGCTGGAACAGCGCCGCGCGGGCGTCCGGGACGCCATAGACGCCGAAGAAGCACGCTGCGCGCTCGCGAACGACGAGCACAGCGTTCAGGCGTATTTTGAGCGTTACTGGCACGCGAGCCTAGATGACGCCGAGACACGCGACTACGCGCTCGACTACCTCGTCGATAGGCTCGTCGTGGACGAGGACGGCATCGACGTCGTAAGCTGGTTCACAGACGAACGCGACGCCCTCGCCGGGTTCAACTGGGAGCAGCTCTCGGGATTGAGCGGCTACGACCCTTTTGCTAAGGGGGAAGTAGCCGAAGAGTTCGATTACTTCCCCGTCTGCTCCAGGACTGGGAGTTCTTGCGCAACTTGGTCTCGGTCACGATGCGTTTTGTGGCTAAAGGAGCGGGCGGCTTCGATGCCTCGGCGCCGCTCTCGGCTGCGGGCTTCGCGGTCGAGATTTTGTCTTTTGGCCCCGACCCGACCAACTTCGCCACGCAGAGAACAAGGTTCTCGGTCCCGGTCGGTGCCTTCCTTGAATGGCCTGAGGATAAGGTTGCGCGGCCGTGGTCCGCACTATGGGCGAACGCTCTGCACGGCGTCGTCGCCTACTATAGCAACGGCGACCCTTTGGAAGACGACGAGCTCGGCATTGGTCATCGCGAGGGCGACCCTTACAGGTACCTCTACGTCGAGCTTCAAGTGTGCCCCGAGGGTTATGCGGCCACGGAGCTTCGCGCGGCGAACCTTATTCTCAACTGCATGGAGAAGGTGTTCGGCGGCTCGAGGTCCATTGACGTCGCGGCGGGCGAGAGAGGCAGGGAGCTGCGCGAGGTCGCGGACCCCAACAGCCTCGGCGAGGCTATGTGGGGGCTCTTGCGCGACCACCCCGGACAGCGCATTCTCGTGTGCGAGCGCTGCGGGCGCGTGAGGTATACCCGTCTGGGCGGTCGCGGCGCGCGCTGGTGCTGCGACTCCTGCCGCGTCCTCTCGAGCAAGGGCTGAGGCCCTTCGCCTCGGCGCCGCCTGACAGGTTTGGCGTAGGTTTCGTGGAGGCCTCCCACAGGACGCTTTCTGCAAACGAGCCGCAGGTCAAGACGGGTATAATAAGGTCATCCCGCGCGTCCCATCTCGACATTATCTATCCAGTGGTAAACGATGTCTTGGCTAGGGTGCAGCGCGCGCGGGGCTTCCCTTCGCGTCACCGGGTCACCTCCCCGTCGGCGCGATCCGATTAATCCTAGGGCCTCTAATCCCTTCGGGGCCCGAGTTCTTCCCTGTATGGGCCGGCGCCCTGTAGCCGGCCCGTTTTTTTTGGCCTGCAATGTAATCGTCGGGTGTATGTGCATCGTGGCATGGTATACTATAACCAGCAGCGAGGGTAAATGAGAGGAGCAGTCATGAGCTACACCATCTACGAGAGCAAGGTCACCACCTACTACGACGGTCACTGCGAGGACGGCGAGGAGACGCCTGTTTACCGGGACTTCGACAGCGCAGAGGAGGCGGTTGCGCAGGCCAAGGAGGCCGCTCTCCGCTGTCTCTCCCACGCCGTCGCGTGTCCTCGGCGCGGCGACGAGGGCGTCGAAGGCGCTGCGGGCCTTGGGAGCGAACTCGGACTTGCCGACGCCGCGGGGGAAGAGGCCGACGATCTCGCCGAAGCACCTGTCCGCTTCATTGACTTTTTCGTCGGTTGTTTGGTCGCTACAAACAACAAAATATTTATTACAAGACATGGACCCCCTGACCCCATTAGGCGCTAGGGGGTCGGTCGCGGACGTTTTGGGGGCGGTGCCCGACTCCTTATCACTGGGAATTAAGGGGTCGGTCTCCGATGTTTGGCGGGTGGCGTCCGACCCCTTAACGCCCGCCGATGTCTCCGACGTTAGGGGGTCGGTCGCGGACGTTTTGGGGGCGGTGCCCGACTCCTTATCACTGGGA
>CAVDXJ010000076.1:0-6820 GCA_963612765.1 Oscillospiraceae bacterium | reverse complement strand
CCATGGTGCAGTGGTTCGCGCGCATGGTCGAGGAGCGCAAGTCCAACCACGACTGTCGTCAGGACAAGAAGAGCTGGTAGGAGGCTGAGATGATCAACTTCACACGGCGTGACTTCGTTATGACGACTGGACTTGTAGGCGCGGGCTTGGCCGCCGTAGGCCTTGTTGGATGCGGCGGCAACGCCGGCAGCGAGAAGCCCGCGGCTGCGCAGTCCAGCGCGTCTACCGGCACACCCGACGGCGCTGCCAACACGGCCGCCTCCGGCAAGGTCCTCGTGGCCTACTACTCCGCACAGGGCCACACCAAGCGCGTGGCCCAGGCCGCGGCCGACGAGCTGGGTGCCGACCTCTTCGAGATCGTGCCCGCCGATGCCTACTCCGACGACGACCTCAACTGGACCAACGACCAGAGCCGCGTGACCCGCGAGCACGAAGACGAGAGCCTGCGCGACGTGCCGCTGGCGCAAACGACCCCGGACAACTGGGCAAACTACGACACCGTCCTTCTTGGCTACCCCATCTGGTGGGCCATCGCGGCCTGGCCGTGCAACCACTTTGCCACCGACAACGACTTCACCGGCAAGAAGGTCATCCCCTTCTGCACCTCCGCGTCGTCGGGCCTGGGGCAGAGCGGCGAGCTTTTGGCCAGCGCGGCCGGTACCGGCGACTGGCAGGACGGCAAGCGCTTCTCGTCCGGCGCATCGGACAACGAGATACGCAGCTGGGCCGCGGGGATTTAAAGCGAGCTTGGCCTTTTGGACACGGGCCCCACGGCAGAAGCCGAGGTCACGCGCGGCACCCAAATCATGGGCCGGCTCTTTGAGGTTTGACGCGAGGCGCGGGCAGTCAGTGCGCCCCAAGCCCCGTTGTGTACATCTCAACATGTACACAACGGGGCTATTGTCTCGGTATTGGGGCATTTTGAGGCAGTCATGCACACCTGGAGATGTACAAGACCGGCAGTCGGCCAAAGCTATCGACGCTCAAGCAGGACAATGGGGTTCTTGCAGTGCAGTGCGTCCGCCAAAGCCGCGACAGTCGAGAAACTCGCCTTGTTGATGTCTTTTCTCCGCTGCTCGTACTGCTGGATGCTTCTGGCCGAGACGCCCGAGCGCTCTGCGAGGTCTCGCTGCGACAGGCCAAGGGCCAGCCGCCTGCGCTTGAGCTCGGTGTCCGGGACGCGCTCCTCACGAAGCTCGTTAAGCCGTGCGACAAAGCGCGTGACGTCCATCTCGTGATACGGGTTGTAAAGACTAAGCACCTGGTCAACAGGCATGAAATCATCGATTTCAGCAAACGAGAAGCCCGTGTCCCACTGGTAGTACGCAAGCGCCCAGCCAGCCCAGTATTCCGGGCTTCTCGCCTCGCGATTGCCCGGACGGGCAAACTCCTGCTGCCAGCAGACTGCCTCCTGCAGGACCCTGCGAGCCAGCTCGATCCCGGACATCCCCGCAAGGACGCGAAAATCCCCGCTGCAAAAGCGATTGGCGTAATGGGTGGCCAAAAAGCAGTCGTAGTAGGCGCGCAGCGAAATCCCCAGGTCCGCCACCGCGTAATCAAACGACCTGCCAAGCGCCTTCTGCGCCATCAAGAGGTAGCTGTCATCGTAGGCGCGCATCGTTGGGTCCCATCTGCTCGTCAAGAATCTGCGTGATGTACAGATCGCCTTTTTGGCGCCTGTGGCGCTCTTTGTCCAGGTACGCACGGCGGGCCGAAAGGTCGCGCTCGGTCTTGCTGGCAAGCCACTTCTCGCAGCTCGCAGGCCGCGCGTCAACAAAGGCAAGCCGTTCGAAGGCCTTCTCGCTTTTAACGACGACCTGCAGACCCAGCTTTCCAAAACGCATGGCATTGCCCAGTTGTCGCAGAGAAATACCGCCGCTGATGAAGTCCTGCGAAAAGGCAAAGCAACTGTCGTCGGCGCGGTAGCCAACGATAAGGTCCCGGTCCTGGTAATCGGTCAGGAAGTTGTCGAGCAAGTAGTCGCGCGCATCAGACGCCAAAACAGATGCCGTATCAAACGTGCGGTTTTGCAACAGGACGGCGAGCCACTGCAGCTCGGAGTACTCGGGCGACTCGAGGTTTAGGATATCGAGGCCCTCGGTTTCAATCCGGTACTCGTTGGCAAAGCCGTCGCGCGCGACATCAACCGCCCACTCGCAGGCCAGATCAAGGCTTTCGGTGCAGTAAAAACCCATGCCGTAATCGTTGGCGGCATTACCAAATCCAAAGACGGGATTCACTATGCGTTGTTTAGAGCCGTGATAAAGGGTCAGGTTCACTGCTCGCCTCCTGAGCTATACGCCTGTAGGAGTATGGCATACCCCACGTACACAAAAAGGCGGGCAAGGGGATTAGCCCTTGCCCGCCTTAGGCGTTATGCCGAGAAGCGCTTACTGGTTCTTGCGCTTCATCAGGATGGCGCCAGCGATGGCAATCGCAGCAACCACAAACACGGTAACGGGAGCAACGGTGTTGATCACGTCGCCGGTGTTGGGGGTGGCAACCTGAGCCTTGGCGGCCTCGGTATCCTGCTTCTTGCCGGCGTTATCGTCGGTGGGGTTGACGGGCGCCGGGGTAACGACCTTCTTGAAGAGGGCGTTGATCACCACAGCCTTCTCGCCCAGGACGAAGGAGGTCTCGGCAGCGGTCACGTCGGCGATTGTGATGTCGCCAGAGACGACCTCCCAGCCGCTAAAGACATAGCCGTCGTTGGCGGTAGCCACGAGCTTGATGGTCTCGCCCTCGAGGCCCTTGTTGGGCGTGGCGTAGGCGGTGCCGCCCTCACCGGCGATGACGGAGATCTTCGTCTTGGCGATGAAGTTGGCGGTCACGGTAGCGTTCTCGGAACCCATGGTGACGGTCGTCGTGGCAGAGGTGGCGTCGGCCACGGTGGCGTCGCCCTTGGTCACAACCCAGCCGCCGAAGACGTAGTCGTCGCTGACGGGCTCGGCGGTAACGGTGACCTTCTCGCCCTTGGCAGCGCCGAGCTTATCGGCAGAAGCGGTGCCGTTGCCGTCGGTCTCGACGGTCAGGCTGGGAAGGATGGTGAGGGTGCCGGTCTTCATGCCGGTGTCCTCGTCGATGACGTAGTTGCCGTTGGTCCAGGTGGCAAAGATCGTGTACTCGTCGGGATCCTCGCCATCAGCGCGATCGAGCTTGACGTTAAGAGCCTTGAGCAGCTCCTCCTGGTTGTCAAGCTCCTCGCCGTCGGCGGTGTAGAGGGTGCAGGAGAACTCGGGGTCGTCCTGGCCGGCGATCTTGGTGGCGTCGTTCACCTTCACGGTAAGCTCGACCGGGAAGACATAGTGCTTGGCGCCCTCAACGGTGATGTTGAGGTTCTTGTCGGCAGCAACTTCCTCGGGGACGGTGACCTTGAGGTCATAGCCGTCGACGTTGGCGTTGTGGTCGTTCTCGTCGCCAGAGCAGGTCAGGGTAGCGAGAATGGCGTCAACCTGGTCCTGGGACAGCAGGCCGTTGCCCTCCTGGCCGACGACAATGTACTCGATGGACTTGGCGTGGTCCACCTCGTCGCCGTAGTAGGACTCGATGTCGACGAGGGAGAAGATGACGTTGGCGCGCTCGATGGTGAAGGTGCCCTCGATGGACGCGCTGTCATAGTTGGCGTCGCCCCAGTAGATGGCCTTGACGGTGTACTCGCCGGCCTCGGTGGGAGCGTTCGGGGACAGGGTGATGGTCTCGCCGTTGAAGGTGGTGCCGCTGTACAGGTAGGTGACGTAGGCGTCCTCGAGCTGGTTGCCGTAGGCGTCGTAGACCTTAGCGGTGACAGGGTGCTCCTCGCCGTCGTAGACGGTCAGACGATAGCCGTCGACAAAGTCGTCGAGAACCATAGAGGTCTCAACGCGCTCGATGGCGTAGGCGCGGAAGAGCGGGGTGACTTTGTAGTTGCCGTGGACCGAGACGACGGTCTGGGTGTACACGCCGGGCTCGGTGGGGGCAGCCTCGTTGATCATGGCATTAAGATCAGCGTAGGTGCTGTCGTAGGTAAGAACCTTGAGGTACGGCTTGCCAGCGTAGGTGGTGCCGGCGAAGGTCACGATCAGCTTGGTGGTCTGACCCTCGGGAAGACCGCTGACCTTGACGCCGTAGTTGAAGTTCTCGGCCTCGGCGGGGCTCATGGTCTTGTCGTCCATCTCCTGGGAGAAGGAGAGGCTCATGGAGTCAGAGTCACGCTTGATGTAGAGGTAACCCATGCCAAGAGAGGTCTCGTAGTTGCCGCTCGTGGTAACGGCGGTAACCAGATAGATGCCAGCGTTGCTGGGGGCGCCACCAACGTAGATGGTGCTGCCACTGAGGCCATACTCCTCGAGGGTCGAGACGACCTTCTGCAGGTTCTCGATCAGGGCATCGGGATCATCAACGCCCGCAATCGTAAGGAAAGTCTGAAGGGACCAGACAACCTTCTCGTCATTGAGCTTGCTGGAGAGGTCGCCAACGGTGATGCCCTTGTCGAGATTCAGAACCTTGTTGATGGCGTTCTGAACATCGGAGTTCACAAGAGCGAAGTCGATGGAGACATAGCCCTTGCCGTCGCCGTCGACGCCGGCGGTGAACACGACGGGCTTGGTCTCATCGGCGCTGGGGTCGCTCGAAACCATGTCCAGGACGTTCTTGGAGGTGCCGTCGTAGGTCACGGTCTTGCTGGTAACGGTGGTGCTGGAGGGAGCCTTCTTGACCTTGACGGTCACGGTCGCCTCGGAAGGCCTCAGGCCCTTCTCGGTCGCAGTGGACTTGGTGCCCTTGAACTGCACGATGACGGTGTGCTCGCCAGCGACGACATTGTTGGGGATGATCTCCTTGCGAGTATCGGCATCAAGGATGACGAAGTCGTTATTCGTAATGCCAGGGACCTGCTTGTCGCCCTGGATGAACACCTTGGGGTCGAGCTGAGCAAAGAGGCTCGCCTTCATGTAGTCCTTGTTGGCGTCGTACTGAATGGTGACCGGGTTGTTCGTCACGACGTTGGTGTAGAGACGATCATCAGTCGACTTGACCTTGAACTGGACCGAAGAGCCGGCGTACTGATCGTTGCCGGCGAAGGTGACCTTGATGGTCTCCTCGCTGCCCTCCTCGGCGTTGAAGGCGTGGAGGCCCGCAAACTTCTCCAGCGAGGTGATCGTGGCGTCCAAGTCCCTCCACTGCTCACCATAGTAGGGAAGCTCGCCCGCGAGATACTGGACCTTCACCAAACCGGTGGTGAGGTCAGCGGCAGTGAGACCAGAGGGGATGGATTCCTCGGTGTCGATAGCGGTGTTGAAGATGAGCGACTCGTACTCGCTGGAATCGCAAGCCGCAAGGCCAACGTTAACGGTCTCGCCGGTGGCAACCAGGCCGCACTTCGCAGTGGTGACCGTCAGCAGGCCTTGCCCGTTCTCGGCCGGGGAAGTGATGGTGCCCGTCGCGACGCCACCCTTAAAGGTAAGCTCAATAGGCTGGGCGTTATAGCTCACGGCGATGACTGCGTAGCCGTCATCGGGAGTCACCGTAAGGGTGCCAGTCTTGCCGGCAGGCACGGTAACTTCGTGATCAGTCTTAGTAATCTTGGTACCGGCGAAGTCAACGGTGGAGTTGCCAAGGCTGTTAATGACCAGCGTCGAGGTAGCATCCGCCTCATAGGTGACCTTGACATTAACGTCTTTCTCACCAACCTCAAGGCAGTACGTGCCCGCGCTCGGGGAAAGCGTCTTAACCGTTGCGTTATCGGCCGTAACGCTCTTAACCTTATAGCCCTCAACGCTCTTGACAGTAAAGGCCACGGTTTTACCGACGACAGCCTCGTTGTTGTCAACGTTCGTGACTTTCTCCACCGCACCATCGGTGCAGCCGTCAACGTCGAAGGTAACCTTCTGCGTGCGGTTCACCTGCAGGGTGCCGATGGCGTCACCATAGCCAAATTTCGGGTTAAAAGTGCTGCCCCCTGTTTTGTGCCAGTAGTAGACCTGATACTCGCCGGAAAGGCCGGTAAGCGTCGCGCCGCTACCAATGAGCTGTGGATAAATCTCCGCAGAATAATCTGACTTAGAAATCTTGTATTTTTTGGAATACTTCTCAAATTTATTATTTAAAGCTTCGTATAAGGCCTTCTCGGTGGTCGTGCCGCCGTAAAGGTTGAGCGTAAGATCGGCCTGATCGCTGGCAACCTGAAGGGCCGGCTCGGAGGCGAGGCTGATAGCCGCGTCATCGGCGGTCTGCTCGGCGACGTTCTCCTCGGCCTCGGCGGACTGCTCGGGCTCGACGACCTCGACGGTCGTCTCGTCAGAGGACTCGGTCTGGGTCTCGACCTGGCCCTCCTCCTGCGTCTGGGTGGTGGTGACGGCCGCCTCTTGGCCCTCGTTCACCACCTCCGCGATCGCAGCGGTGGGGACCTGCGTGACGACAAGCGCCAGCGTGGTGAGTCCCGCTACGAGACGCTGTTGGTTGGTGCGTCTTTTCATGTAGCTTCCCTTCTTTTTGATCCTTGAGTGCGTTTCAACTTCTTGAAGCCACGCCCCAATTTATAAAGACGCAGCAAAGTATATCGTTTCTCCTGCGGGGGGGGCGTTCAGAGCTGGCCAAATCCAAATCTTTACAATCTCTGAAACTCTTATTTTTGGTGTGCCGGCCCCGCAAGGGGCGCCCCGAGCGGGCTTCGAATTATCACGCGCGAGATTTCCTGGTTTAAATCGGATTCTCGCGAGTATCAAGCTTTTGCCAACTGGGCAAATGCCGCCAAATCAGCTCTGGTTACTCGCTGCGAGCGGATTTAAACCAGGAAATCTCGCAGATGCCGCTGCCCGGCCGCCTTGTCGCGCGCGTTTGGGAC